>JACOVK010000028.1 GCA_016177305.1 Parcubacteria group bacterium
TCCGGGCTGGCACATTGAGTGCTCGGCCATCTCGTCAAAGTACCTGGGTCAGCCGTTTGATATCCACACCGGCGGGGTGGACCACATCGGCACGCACCACGAGAACGAAATCGCGCAGTCAGAGGCCGCGTTCGGCAAGCCGCTCGCAAACATTTGGATGCACGGCGAGTTTCTCGTCATTGACCGCCAAAAGATGGCAAAGTCCGCAGGGACATTCATCACGCTTTCGGACGTCTTAGAGCGCGGGTTTGACCCGCTCGCGTTCCGGTACCTGGTTTTGACCGCGCACTACCGCTCCCGGCTTTCCTTTTCATGGGAGAGCCTGGGAGCGGCGCGCCGCGCGTTGCAGAACCTTTTGGGAGAAATCGCGCGAAAGCGCACCGTCAGAAAGGGAAAAAGTACGGATTCGTACCGTAAGGAATTCAAGCGATACGTCAGTGATGATTTGGATACCCCGCGCTCGCTTGCCGTGCTTTGGGAGGCGGTAAAAGACCCTCGTCTCGGTCAAAAAAGCCTGCTCGGTTTGGTCAAAGACGCGGATTCAGTGCTCGGGCTTGATCTCATCAAACAATCAAAGCAATTGGCACAGGACGAGCGCGCTATTCCGGCGACAATCAAAAAAATGGCAGAGGAGCGTTGGGAGTTCAGAAAGGTGGGGGCATTTGGAAAGGCAGATAAGATTCGGCTAACCTTAGCCAAGCGCGGCTATGAAATTCAGGACCAGCAACAGGGGTATACCATAAAAAAGGTTGAGAATAAATGATATTATCCACAGCTCGCGTTTTGAAAAGTTTGCATTTTACCCCATTTTTGCTACGTTTCATATGTATTACTAACTATCATTAGGAGAACACACTATGGCAAAACTGACCAAGGCCCAGACGCTTGCGGCGATTGCTGATAAAACCGGCATGAGCAAGAAGGAGGTGGGCGAATTCATGGACAAGCTCGTTGAGCTCGCGTACCACCAGGTAAAAGGAAGCGGCGAGTTCACGCTTCCGGGCGTGGGCAAACTCGTCAAGGTGCACCGCGCGGCGCGCATGGGCCGCAATCCCGCGACCGGCGCGCAGATCAGCATCCCGGCAAAGACGGTCGTCAAATTCAGGGTTGCCAAGGCAGCCAAAGACGCGATTCTCTAGTTGGGCTCCGTTCTCTCATCATCGCAGAAGGGTTTCCGTAATGGAAGCCCTTTTGTTTTTCGTGGTATACTTGCGTATATGCGGTTTTCATATTTGGAAACGTCACACATCACGGAGCGCGATGCGGCCCGCGCCGGGCGCGAGCTTTCCGGGTACCTGGAGCACTTGAGGCTCGCCTCTGCTGACGCATCATACGGGAGCAGTGAATCATGCGTGCACCTTCCGTCTGATGAAACACTCCGCGCCGAGGTGAGCCGTCTTGCAAAAGAGAAATCATCCCGCACCCTGCGCGAGGTTATGGTAGTGGGAATCGGCGGCTCCAATCTCGGAACGCGGGCTGTGTATGACGCTTTGAAGCCGAGCGGCATTCCGCTATCATTTTTTGATACTGCGCACGTGCGCCTTTTGAAGGAAGCCTGTTCTCGGATGCGTGCCATATACCGCGAGAAAGGTGAGGTGTTCATGAATGTCATAAGCAAATCCGGCACCACCAGCGAGACCATGATGAACGCGCGGGTCTTGATTGACTGCTTGAAGTCGTTAACCAAGGACTGGCGCGGGTCAATCGTGGTGACCACGGAGCCGCAATCTTTGCTTGATCATTGGGCGCGGGCCCAGGGCGTCCCGTCCCTACCCAATCCCGCGAACGTGGGGGGGCGCTGGAGCGTGTTCAGTGCGGTGGGCTTGTTTCCGTTGGTGCTTGCCGGGGTTGATATCAAAAAGCTGCACAAGGGCGCGGTTCGGGCCTCGCGCCGGTGTTTGTCCGATGATGTTGAGCATAATGCCGCTCTGCAGTCCGCAGTTGCCATCCACCATGCCATGAAAAAGGGCGCGGTGATGCACAACCTGTTCGTATTTGATGCGGATTTGGAGTGGGCCGGGAAGTGGTGCCGCCAGCTCGTGGGGGAATCGCTGGGCAAGGAGCGCGATGTGCACGGCCGCATTGTGCATGCGGGCGTAACGCCCCTGGTTACCATCGGCTCAACTGATTTGCACTCGGTTTTTCAACTCCTGCTCGGCGGGCCGGAAGACAAGTTCACCACGTTCGTGCGCGTCCGGTCAAAAGGGGATGTCAGCATCCCGCGCGTGGACGAGCAGTTTGACGCGATTGTTCCTGAACTCAACAAAAAGAGCGTAACAGAAGTCATGGACGCGATTTACGCGGGCACGGTCCAATCGTTCAAAGACCGCAATTTGCCGTTCGTTGAAGTTGAAATCGCGCGGCTGGATGAAGAATCAATTGCAGAGTTTCTGCAGTTCAAAATGGTTGAAACCATGTTGCTTGCGCGCTTGATGCACGTAAACGCGTTTGACCAGCCGAACGTGGAGGAGTACAAAAAGATTACGCGGGAATTGCTTTCGGGCTGACGCAGGTTTTAGTATACTGCACATATGGCAAAAATAAACACAAAAACAAAACCATTCCCAAAAGCGCCCAAACTGCGCCACCTCATCGGTCCGAGCTTTATCCTGCTCGGGCTGGGCTTGGGCAGCGGAGAAGTGATTCTCTGGCCGTACCTTGCCTCAAACTACGGCTTGGGCATTATCTGGGCCGCGGTCTTGGGCATCACGTTCCAGTTTTTTATGAACATGGAAATTGAGCGCTACGCGCTCGTGAAAGGCGAGAGCGTGTTTGTGGGCTTCAACCGCATGTGGCGCGGATTGCCGTACTGGTTCATGGCTTCCACGTTCGTGGGGTTTGTGTGGCCCGGCATGGTTGCTGCAAGCGCGGTCATGATCGGAGCGGTGTTCGGGGTTGAGAGAACAGAATACATCGCCATTGCCCTGCTCATCCTCACGGGTTTGTTGTTCACGCTCGGGCCCGTGCTCTACCATGTGGTGGAAAAGTTTCAAAAAACAGTCATTGGCATATCAGTGCCGTTCATATTCATTTTGACGATTTACCTCGCGGAGAGGGCGGACTGGGTTGCCTTGGCAAACGGCCTCATAGGAAGGGGAGACGGGTATCTGTTCCTGCCGGAAGGCATTGCCCTGGCAGTGTTCCTCTCGGCGTTCGCATATTCAGGCGCCGGCGGCAACCTCAACCTCGCCCAATCGTTCTACATCAAGGAAAAGGGGTATGGCATGGGCAAGTACGCGGCAGCCATTACCAGCCCGGTTACGGGCGCCTCCCAGTCTAAGCACACCCCGAGCAGCCACGCCCGTGTTGAGCCGACCGCGGAAAACGTAAAGCAGTTCAAAGAGTGGTGGGGTAGAGTCAACGCGGAGCACGCGCTGGTGTTCTGGATGGCCGGAGCTGCAACCATGGAGATGCTCGCGTTTTTGGCGTACCTCACCACGTACGGCGCGCCCAACACCTCCGCAAGCA
>JACOVK010000031.1 GCA_016177305.1 Parcubacteria group bacterium
GTGATGCTGATGTTGTCATGAAGCCTGACATGCTCGCTCGCATGTCAAAAGTTCTTGATGAGAATCCGGGCGCATCATACGCGTATTCATCATTCAAGTTCGGGTGGAAAACATTCAAGCTCTGGGAGTTTGATGCGGACCGATTGCGCCAAATGCCGTTTATACACACCACATCACTTATGCGGCGCGAGCACTTTCCGGGATTTGACGAGTCGCTCAAGCGCTTGCAGGATTGGGATTTGTGGTTGACAATGCTGGAAAAAGGGTATAATGGTATATGGATTCAGGAGGTGCTCTTTAACGTAAAAACAGGGGGTACTATGAGTTCATGGCTCCCCTCGTTTCTTGCCAAGAGGAACAAGGAGTATCAAGCGTCCGTTGAAGTTGTCCGCAAGAAACACTCGCAACCCTATGGAGGGAGAAAGTGAAGCCAGGCACGGAGTACTTGTGGGGTGAGCTGTGTATTCGGGTGGGGCTCGTGTGCGCTGTATTCGGCATGCTTGGTGGCTTAGCGGCGTTCAGCTTAGGGCGTCCGGGCACTCTGGTGTTCCTGCTACTCCTGGGCGTGGCGTTTTTGGGTGTTTCGCTCATCTTTCTCGGGCGCACCATAAAGCGCGGCGCCATGCAGGAGTTCCCGCTGGCAAGCGGACCCGGAATGACGGAAGTCGGAACCTTGTCCAACCCAGACCCACTCGGTGGCAGAGAGGAGGATTGAGCATGACGACTGTCGTGCAGTGGGAGCGCGTTGCGCCCGGTACAAAACCGCCGCCGGGACTGGACCAGTTGACAATCCAATGGATCATGGAAACGGGAAAAGAACCCCCGCAATGGATATTGCGGTTTTACCGCTGGCGGCCGCCGGAGAACGGACAAGCACCCGGCCGCTGGGAGCCGGAGATGTCGGCTGAGCCGATTCCCGAACAAGGCCTGGCGGTGGGTGAGGTTCGTTCCCCCGGGGAAAGGTATGCCCGCCGGCTGGTGGTAATCCAAGTCAGGAAAGCGCCATAAACAGATTCCGAGGAGGCGGTTTTGTTCCTTGAAATAGAATCTCACCGGAGGGAGCACAGTATATGGAGTATGCGGCGCAGATGGTATTAGCGGCGGTCGTAGCCCTGGTGGTTGTGGTGGGGCACCATTGCTTGGTAAAACTCGGTTCAAGGCGGAGGTGACCATGGCACAGGAACGTAGTGAGACGCTTTGGGAGAAGTTCATCTGGCTGCTCTATGGCCACAGCGGGGTCGGTTTGCTCGTTGTGGCCGCGTTACTACTCATCGCCGCTCTGGTGGTGAGGTCGCGGTGACCCCGATGAGGCGTCATGCAGAGAGGAGGCGAACATGCCCGATACGGATGGCGAAGCATGCCCCGGGTGCCAGCGCTTCTGGAGCGCTGTGGACGCACTGGTCCTCTGGACCGAAAGGCACCGGTGGACGCGGACGTGGGTGCTGATCTTGGGACTCACCACGCTTGGCGTGGGCGTAGGCGCAATCATCGCGGTTGCAGTGCTCACGTGACGCTTTTCGCGGAGGTGAGGCAGGGCCGCTCGGTCGGATTTTCCGGGCGGCCTCTTTTTTTCTTTGTGAAATGTGCTACTGTGCTGGTGTATGGACATCTCGGTTATCATCGTTTCCTGGAACGTAAAAGGCCTTTTGGAGAAGTGCCTTGCGTCTTTGTATGCATATACTGCAGGCGTTGGTTTTGAGGTGATTGTGGTTGATAATGCGTCATCGGACGGAAGTGTTGAGATGGCGCAGGAAAAATTTCCTGGAGCGCGCATCATAGGGCTTGATGAGAACAAGGGCTTTGCGGCGGCAAACAACATCGGTATCAAAGAATCATCCGGGAGGTATATTCTGCTTTTGAACCCGGACACCGAGCTTACCGAGAACTTGCTCAAAAAAGTGTTTGATAAGATGGAGAATGATGCCACAATCGGGGTACTCGGATGCACGCTCTTGAATCCGGATGGCTCGCTCCAGCCCTCGGTGCGCGTTTTTCCACGCTTGCGCGATATCATCGTCATATTTTTCAAACTGTATAAACTGTTTCCGTCATTGTTGAATCATTATCTGGCAAAGGATTTTGATTATGAACCTCACCCTAACCCTCTCCTTGGTAAGGAGAGGGAAGTGAAAGAAGTTGATCAGGTCATGGGTGCATTCTTCTGCATCCGCCGCAGTGTCATAGAAAAGCTTTCCCCCCCTGCCCGAGGGGGGGATCAAGGGGGGGTGGGAGCGTTTGATGAGGGGTACTTTATCTGGTTTGAGGAGGTTGATTTCTGCCGCCGCGCCAAGGCAGCGGGTTTCAAAGTGGTGTATTGGCCCGGCACATCCATCATCCACCATGGCGGGCAGTCATTCGGCCAGGCGGGAACCGCTCAAAAGCAGTGGTGGTTTTTCCGCAGCGCTTGGCGATACTTGACTAAGTAAGTATAAAATGGTAGTATAGATTATTGCCTCAATCATGGGGCAGAAGCGCCGTGGCTTTTCACGGAATGTACCTTTTATCGTGAGGGGGATGACGCCATGGCTAAGACCATGACCCCATCCAGCATGACCGACGACCAGATCGACAAGGCCGCCGATGTCTCGCGTGCGATTCTGCGCA
>JACOVK010000039.1 GCA_016177305.1 Parcubacteria group bacterium
CCTTGGAGCGGTTGCGGCCGCAATTGCCGAAAAAAACGGCACCCTCATCATAACCGCGGACCACGGCAACATTGAGGAAATGAAAGACCTCTCAAGCGGGCGCGTTGATACCGAGCATTCAAAGAGCCAGGTTCCGTGCTGGATTTGGCGCCTATCATCTCCGCTGCCCGAGGTCAGGCCCGAGGGCATGCTCGCGGATGTGGCGCCAACAATTTTGGAACTGTTCGGGATCAAGCAGCCCGAGGAGATGACCGGTAAAAGCTTATTCAAGAAGTAACTGTAGCCCCATGCCCGTACGTGCCAACAATGTACCCTTAGTGCTCGCGATTTTGGACGGCTGGGGAATTGCTCCGCCGTCGCGCGGAAACGCGATTACCGAGGCCAAACTGCCGTTCTACAACGATTTGCTCAAAAATTACCGGGTCGTAACGCTTGCCGCCGCCGGAGAGGCGGTGGGCCTGCCCTGGGGCGAGCCCGGCAACTCGGAAGTCGGGCACCTTAACCTTGGCGCGGGAAAAATCGTGTACCAGGACGTGTTGCGCATCAACCAGGCCATTGAGAACGGAAGTTTTTTTGAGCACGAGGTGCTGCTCGGAGCCATTGGCCACTGCAAAAAACACAACTCAAGCTTCCACATCATCGGCATTTTGAGCGACGGCGGGGTGCACGGCCACCAGGACCACATCTATGCAGCCCTGGAGCTCGCGGCCCGCGCGGCGCTTTCGCACGTGTTCCTGCACCTTATCCTGGATGGCCGCGACGTTGCGTACGACAGCGCAAAAACATACCTTGAACAGCTTGAACGGGTGATGAAGCGTTTGGGCGCGGGCTCGGTTGCCACCATGAGCGGCAGGTTTTACGCCATGGACCGCGATAACCAGTGGGATCGGGTGGAAAAAGCCTACCGCGCCATGGTCAGAGGAGAGTCCGCGGAAACGTTTGCAAGCCCCTTGGAGGCGCTCAAGGCGAGCTACGCCAATGCGGTGTACGACGAAGCGTTTGTGCCGGCAATCATTCTTCAAGAAGAGAAGGCGGGGAGCAGCAGCCGCATACAGCCGGGCGACTCGGTCATTTTCACCAACTACCGCCCGGACCGGGCGCGCGAGCTCGCCCGCGCGTTCGTGCTTCCCGGATTCAACAAGTTCCAGCGGACCCTCCTTTCCAACCTTTACTTTATCACCATGTCCGAGTACGACCCGGACCTGCCCGTGCGCGTCGCCTTCAAAAAGGAACTCGTGGAGAAGGGGCTCGCTCGGGTGGTAAGCGAGGCCGGGCTCACGCAGCTGCACATCGCGGAGACGGAAAAGTACGCGCACGTTACCTACTTTTTTAACGGCGGCAGGGATGTTACGTTCTCCGGCCAGGAGAACGCGATCATCCCTTCTTCGGGGGTTGCTTCGTACGCGGACAAGCCCGAAATGGCCACTCCGGAAATCACCAAGCAGGTGCAGAGCTCGCTCGGGAGCGGGAAGCACGATATCATCATCGCCAATTTCGCGAACGCGGACATGGTGGGCCACACCGGCAACCTTGCCGCAACCGTTCAAGGGCTTTCCGTTATTGACCGCGCCCTTGCGGCGATTTTTCGCGAGGTTGAAAAGCGGGGCGGCGCCATGCTGGTAACTGCGGACCACGGCAATGCCGAGGAAATGGTAAACTGGGAGAACGGGCACATTATCAAAGATCACAGCACCAACCCGGTGCCGTGCATTCTCGCGGCCAAAGCGTTTAAGCGCCAAACGCCCCTGCAGAAAGAGGTTATGCTGCACGAGATGGAAGTCAAGGGCGTCTTGAGCGACGTCGCTCCGACCATACTCTCGCTTCTCGGAATTTCCCAACCCGAAGAGATGTCCTCGCGCCCGATCCTATGACGATTTCTGCGCTAGACACCCAGGCAAGTGCCGCGTTGTTCCACGCGGGAGAGCGGCTGCCCGATGGGCTGGTGGTGTTTTTGGCGTCGTACCTCATCTGGGCGTTTGGCGCGCTTATGCTCGTGTTGCTCTGGAAGAAGCGCGCTCGCGCGCGTTCCCTTCTCCCGCTCATTGCGGGAAGCGCGCTCGCGTACGCCATAAACGCGGCGCTCCACCTCGCCGTATTCCGCGCCCGGCCGTTCGTTGCACTTGAAGTAAGCGCGATCATCAATACGGCCCACCTTGCCAGTTCGTTCCCTTCGGACCACGCCGCAGTGGCGTTTTCGCTCGCCGTGGGGTACGTTTTTTTGGATAAAAAGAACGCGTGGCTTTTTTTGGCGTTCGCGTTTATGGTTTCACTCGGCCGCGTGCTTGCTGGAGTTCATTTTGCCGGGGACGTGCTTGCCGGCGCGGCAGTGGGGGTGCTCGCGGGCGTCCTGGTTCACCACCGGCCTTGGCGCTCGTGGTTTGCCGCTACTTGGCTTTCAAGGCTCTGAACTCGCGCCTGATTTCCGCTTCAAACGCGACGAGCAAGAGCAGTGAGACAAATCCCGCAATGGCGAGGTTTGTGTTGAGCGAGTCCGGGAACGAAGGGAGCGCGGATGTTTTTGCGGTGAGGTTTTGCAGCAAGTAGGAGAGCGCGGGGTAGGAAATCGGTGTGCTGACCAGCACGCCGCCTTGCTCTTCGGTAAGCGCGAACGTGGTTTCGCCGGAGCAGCATTCAGAGCGCGCTTTGAGGAGCGTCTGGTAGGAGCCGCCCGGTGCAACTTTTGTGAACGGAGCGAGGGCGATGCTCGGTTCGGAGATGTTTGACGCCGCAACGCGCGTATCGCGCGTTGGTTTGAGCATCACGTCAAAATACCTTGAGCCCGCGAGGCTCGGAAGCATCACCAAATCCGCGGCGAGCGTTTTGAGCGAGTCGCGGCGGATGCCCAAATCGTTGCTTGCATTTTCCAGCGCCTGCCCGAGCACGGTGGGGGAATCCGAGAGCAGCGTTCCAAAGAGCTGCACCACAACGGTTGTTTCCCGGCCTCCCCAGTTTCCGCGCGCGGCAACGATGCCGATGTCCGAGTAGCGGCTGTTTACGATGTTGGCGCGGTGCGTAGGGCTTTCCATCCACGCGGCCATGAGCGGCTCGTTTTCAGAAAAATCTATGGCCAGGTTCTCCCCGGCGTACAGGTAGTGGTACCCTGATTCTTCTATCCATTCGTAAAATGGTTTGCCTTCGGGAGTGGTGTGGCTGAAGTATGCCTTACCGAGCAGGTCAAGAGCCTTGCGCTGGGCCGCTTCGGTGAGCGCGTGGTTCGGAACCAGTTCTTGAATGCCTTGCTCGGCGCGAACCGCATTGGTCATCTGGATGAGGTCAGAGGCGCTCATACTGCTCGCGAGCGCTGCGGACGGCGCAAGCAAAAGAGGCCCCATGATCAGAAGGGCGCTTAATTTTGGCAGCGCGCGTTTCCAGAGGGGAAACATCAGAAGTGTATTGTAGATGAGAGATACCAACATAAAACCCGCGTTTTCGGCAAACACGGGTCTGGCGAGGAAACTAGTACGGTCAGTATAGCATACCTTGAATACAAAGTCAAGAGGTGCTACAATCTTTTTATGAAAGTTGTCATTCTTGCGGGCGGCGCGGGCACGCGGCTGTGGCCGCTCTCCCGCGCGCGCTACCCCAAACAGCTCCAATCCATTTTCGGCAAAGAGACGCTTTTGCAGCGGACCTACCAAAGGATCCGGCGCGTGGTTTCGGAAAAGGATATCCTCGTCGCAACCGGCGCAAACCATGCGGCTCGCGTTCGCGCGCAGCTCCCCGGGCTTCCGAAACATAATATTTTGGTTGAGCCGGTAGGCAGGGATAGTGCGGGCGCGATTGGTTTTGCGGCCGCGCGCGCGCAACGGGAACAGCCGGATGGCATACTCGTTTCTGTGCACGCGGATGCCTGGGTCGGCGACGACAAAGCATTTGCGTCCCTGCTCCGCGCCGCGCAAAAAACGCTTGGTGCTTTTCCGGATCACACCCTGCTCTACGGGATTACTCCCACGTATCCGGAAACGGGCTACGGGTATATTCAGCTGAACAAAAAAGTTGTACAGCACGAAACACACCCGGTGTACTCGGTAAAACGGTTTATTGAGAAGCCAACGCTTGCTCGTGCCCGCTCGCTGGTTTTGGATGCAACGTACCTTTGGAATCCCGGATGGTTCGCGTGGCGCGTTGACGCGCTACTCGGGCTGTATAAAAAGTTTTTGCCAAAAGATTATGCTTCGCTTATGCGCATTGCGGCAGCTCGCCCGCCTTCTCTCTCGGCGGTTGTCGGGAAAGAGTTTCCAAAGCTCACCTCAATTTCCATTGACCACGGCATTTTAGAGCGCACGGACAAGCGGCTCGTAATCCCCACTGACATCAAGTGGGCGGACATCGGCCACTGGCGCAGCGTCGCGGAAATGTCCAAAAAAGACCGCGACGGTAACGCGGTGGCGGGCGAATCCGTCTTACTGGACAGCAGCAATAATTTTTTGATGAGTTCATCGGGGAAATGCATTGCCGCGCTCGGAGTTAAAAATCTTGTGATGGTGGAGACTGATGACGTTATTCTGCTGGTTGACAAAGCGCGTGCCCAGGAGGTTAAAACCGTGGTTGCGGAACTTACCAAGCGGGGCGCTAAAAAGTATTTATAACTATGCATAGAGCAGCAGCATACGCCATCATTGCCGCATCCCTGTCCGCAAGCATCGCCGCAGCATTCATAGGCTACCAATTTTTCGGCAGCATATTTGTTCCGGAACATTCGCGCGAATTTATCGTTTCGCAGGGAGAGTCCGTAACGCACATCAGCGCTTCGCTCAAAGAGCGCGGCGCGATACGGAGCGATTTTTGGTTCCGGGCGCTCGTGTGGCTTACGCGGAAGCAGGGCGCATTGTTAGCGGGAACGTTTGAGCTTCCGGAACGCGTTTCCTCGCGGGGTATGGTTCAGTTGCTCGCAACCGCGGCACAGCAGGATGTGGCCACCGTTACAATCCTTGAAGGCTGGGGGATCAAGGACATTGCGGGCTACTTTGAAGGCAAAGGCATGTTCCAGCCCGGAGCGTTCATTGGCCTGACGGGCGCCCCCGGCGCGTTCGGCTCGGCTGACAACGGTTTTTACAATGAGCTTGCCGTGCGGTACCGCCCGCTGGTGTACCGGACTGCGGCTGCGCCATTGGAGGGGTACTTGTTTCCGGATACGTACGAGGTGTTTGCGGACGCAACCGCGAAAGACGTGGTAACCAAGATGGTTGAGAATTTCGCGAGCAAGATCACTCCGGAGATGATGGAAGCGGTTGCGAGAGAGGGAAAGAACTTCTACAACGTTTTGATTATGGCTTCCATTATTGAGGCCGAGGTGCCGCACGAGGAAGATCGCGCCGTAGTTTCCGATATATTCTGGTCGCGGCTTGCATCCGGCGTGGCCCTGCAGTCAGACGCAACGCTCAACTATATTCTGGGCGGGAAGAATCCGGCGCTGACGCTTGAGCAGCTTGAAATTGATTCAGCGTACAATACCTACAAGTATCTGGGGCTTCCACCCACTCCCATCGGAAACCCGGGCCTCTCCGCGATCCGCGCGGCCATATACCCGGCTCGCACCGATTACTTCTACTTTCTTTCAACCCCAGAAGGGGAGACCATCTTCAGCCGGACTTTGGACGAGCATAATGCGGCAAAAGCCAAGCATTTGCGCTAGGCCCCCCTTGGGGATTGACGGTTTTGCCGCGATGTAGTAGGCTGTGTGTATATCATTCCATTTTCCGCAGACAGCAGGCCCCGCCGGATCGGCGGGTTAATCATGACCTGCCGAGGAAAACGCAACGCTTTCAGGGCTGCAAGAGCCAGGGGAGCATTGCATATCCTGTCTGCGGAAAACCGCAGATTTTTTGTTTGAACCATATGCCAAAAACACGAAAACAGAAAGAGCAGGCCGCGAAGGAGGCGGCGCAGTACGCGGCGCTTGCCAAAGCAATGGTTTTTGTGGGCTACCACGGGCTTTCGGTTTCCCAGCTTTCAGAGCTCCGGAAGAAGCTCCGGGCCGAGCAGGTTGCATTCCGGGTCATCAAAAAGACGCTCCTCGCGCGCGTACTCAAAGAAGCGAAGCTTGCGGTGGATGTCAAAAGCATGGGGACCGGGCTCGCGGTTGCGTTCGCGCTCTCGGATGAAGTGTCGGCCGCGAAAGTGCTTGCCGAGTTCCAGAAAAAGAATGACGCGCTCAAACTGTACGGCGGCGTGCTGGAAAGCGCGTTTATTGACGAGGCCGGTGTTCGCGCGCTTTCCAAGCTTTTAAGCAAGCCGGAATTGTACGCAAAACTGGCCGGTTCCATCAACGCACCGATTTCCGGTTTTGTGAATGTTCTGGCTGGAACGATCCGCGGATTGGTCACGGTATTGGGCGGCATTAACCGTGCGAAAGCAGGTTAGTGGTCATCCCGCATCCCGTCATGCGGCGGGACAGGCTTTGATGCGGGATCCAAAGGGCATGATTGCTGTTTGTTGAATAATTAAATTTTATTAAGGAGATATTGTATGCCAGAAGAAGCAACGCAAAAAGAGAAGAAAGCGGTTGAGGTTCCCGAAAAATTCAAGGACCTCGTTGGGAGCATAGAGCAGCTGTCCGTTTTGGACCTCTCGGAACTCGTAAAAATCCTTGAGGAAAAATTCGGCGTATCAGCGGCCGCGCCCATGATGGCGGCGGGTGTTGCCGCAGCAGGCGGCGATGCGCCTTCCGTGGAAGAGAAATCAACGTTTGACGTTGAGCTCACCGGAGCGGGCGCGACCAAGATTGCGGTCATCAAAGTGGTCCGCGAGGTCACTGAGCTCGGGCTTAAAGAAGCCAAGGACTTGGTGGACGGCGCGCCGAAAGTCGTAAAAGAAGGCGTCAAGAAAGAAGATGCCGAGGCTTTGAAGAAGAAATTGGAAGAAGCCGGAGCACAAGTTACTTTGAAGTAATTTCCTCAACTTACTGCGTTACCGGCAGCTGGTAGATTTTGTCCGCCGCGAGCACGTAGAGGTTCTGGTGCTCTCCATCCGCAACCAGGTCAGTCGCTTGTTGGAGCGCGGGCTCGGTCAGCTGGGCTTCCAAACTGCCGTCTTTGTTGATGCGGACAATGCGCTCGCGTTCGGGATCCAGGACGTAGAAGACCGAAAGGTCCTCGCGGGTGTAGAGCCGGATGAAGCTTCCGGGCAGGTCCTGCGCGGGCCAGGGAATGGTTTTGTTGAGGCTGCCGCGCAGAAATACGTGGATGGTGCCTTGCGAGTCAATGAGGTACACGAACCCGTCAACGCGTATGTCTTGCATGGTCGCGAGCTCATACTCCTCGGTAAGCCAGTCCTGGGCCGCGGTGAATCCGGCTCCGGCCCGGCGGTACCGCACGATCTGGTTCGTTTCCGTGTTAAAGGTGTACAGGTTTCGGGCGTAGGATGCGAACGGTTTTGCGTTTGCCGGGTTAAACGGGAATTCCTGTTTTGCCACGGTTTCGCGGCTTGGATCAATAATCTGGATCATGTCCGCGGCCAGGGCCGCGATTTCGGTGTCCGAAAGCTCAAGCGCGGTGTTGAATGATTGCCCGCCTTGGTCGGTCAGGGCAAGCGAAAGGAGGAGCGCGTTCTGGACGTCAAGGCTCGCGATTTTTTCCCCAACCCCGTCGTAGAAGTAGATGGAGTTCCCAAGCGGTATGAGCCCGGTTGCGTTGGGGCTGATGGGCGCGGGGATGGCGGTTGCGATGGTTTTAATGCCCGTGATGGGCTGTCTTTTTTCTCCTCTCGCCTGGAGTGCTGCGATGGAGTCGCGGATGGCCATTACGCGATCTCCCTGGCCCGGAAATTCACGCGAAAGCTCGGCGAGCGCGGCGAGAGAATCGGCAAGGAGGGTTTGGGATTTGATTTTGTTGCCGTAGATCAGCGAAGCTTCGGCCTCGCTTACTTTTTGCTCAATTCCGGCGACGCTCGTTTGGAAGCGCGCGGTTTCATCCACTTGGTTTTGTTGGCGTGCCCGCACCGAAACGCTGGCAATGAACACGACGATGAGCAAAAGCGCGCCGGCTCCGGCAAGCCGGCGTTTTTTTGGCTGCCCGAGTACTTGCTGGTACGCGGTACTTCCGGCCGCTTGCTTTATTCTGCGGAAGAAATACGCCCTTGATTCCGTGTTCCGTGCTACCGTGAGCGCGGTTTTGGCGAACGCGGCAAGTGCGGGCACTCCGCGCCTTACGAACATTTGGAGCGCCTCCAGCAGTTTTGCGAGCACCGAGAGCAGCACCGTAAGCGCGCGCTGGGCGGCCGTGCCCGCAATTTTGCGCAACGCTTGCATGGCGCTACTGCCGTGGTCAAACTGCCCGCTTGGGTAGTGCGGTTCTTCCGGAGAAACGTATGGTTCAGCGTATGGCTCAACGTCCTGCGCGCGCTCAGGTTCGGCGCGGTGCACTTCGGCCCGAGAGCTCGGCGTGCCCCTCGCTTCGGCCGTTCTCGGAAGGGCGGCCGCGACGACGGCCAGGCCGAACTGCTTATTGCTCGGCGCGCGTGAGAGGAGCTCGGTGAGCGTTTCAACCGCTTCCTGGGCGTCGGATTCCTGGGCGCATTTCCGGATGCGCTCAATGGAGAGGTAATCAAGCACGGATTCGTTCGCGAGCACGATGGCGATGTCCGGCCCGAGTTTGCCGGTTACGATGTTGGTAAACAGCTTTACCGGGTTGGGAGAAGCCGCGGCTCCCGGGGACGCAAGCACATCAATGATTTTTTCGCGGTGCGTCAAAAACGCGTGCACCGAGCCGACCGAAGCCAGGTACACCTCGGATCCCGAAAGCGCCAGCACGGCGATGTGGATCCGGTTCAGCCAATTTTTCGGTTTGGCGAGCAGCGTATCTTTGATTTTTATGTTTGCTTTGGCAAGCGCGTTCTCAAACGCGTATTCTGTTTCTTTGGTCGGGGCGTTAAAAAATTGCTGCTCAACTTCCCGGGCAATATCCTCAATGATTTTTTCGTTGTCTTTGTCGGATACCTCTATCTCCGCCAAGATCAAGAGCTTTTTATCCCGCGCGCGTTCGTGGGAAAGTTCAAAGACGTGCAAGGAGCCGGGGGACCCGGACTGCCTGATGACTTGGCAAGACATGGTGATCTCCGGAAGGTTTTTCATACATCGTTGATATAAGGGTTTTTGGGTTGACGCGGGGGGATGCGGGTAGTATACTACACCTGCCAGTATTGAACAAATTTTGTGTATGCTTGAGCACATTTTCGGGTCAAAGGTTCGGGTGAAGCTTTTAAAGCTTTTTTTAGGCAGCAACAACGACGAGCAAGAGTACTACATTCGGGAGCTTGCCCGAACGCTTGGCGAGCATTTGAATTCGGTCCGCCGCGAGCTGGAAAATCTGGAAGATGTCGGGCTCGTGGTTTCGCAGGAAAAGGATAAGCGCAAGTACTATAGCGTGAACAAGGATTTTCTTCTGGTGCCGGAGCTTAAGACGCTGCTTTTGAAGTCGCGCGAGCTTGGGGAGCAGAAGCTGGTCGGGCAGCTTGAAAAAGTCGGGACCATGGACTTGCTGGTGCTCGCGGGTTCGTTCGTTGGGCAGGCCGCGTCTCCGGTTGACGTGTTCATTGTGGGGCGCGTACAGAAGAACAAGCTAGAAGCGCTGCTCAAATCCCACCTCAAAGAGAGCGGAAGAGATTTAAAGTACACGGTGATGAACAAGAAAGAATTCCAGCACCGCGTTGACCTTGGCGACCGCTTCATTTTTACGCTCTTGAACGGCCGCAAGATTGTGGTTATCAATAAGCTGGGGGTATAGATGGGGGGAGTGGTATTGCAAAAAGCGCTCGCCGATGCCGGCGTTTGCTCGCGCCGGGCCGCGGAAGCGCTCATCGCTCGCGGCCGCGTCAAAGTGAACGGCTGCGTGGTCACCAAGTTAGGCG
>JACOVK010000040.1 GCA_016177305.1 Parcubacteria group bacterium
GGTCAAAACCAACAACGGGGTTGAGGATTCCTTGGTTTCAAACTCAAAAGACATCACCACGTACCAGGCAGGAGGCGCGAGCTACACGACGCTTACGTTTGCGGGCGATACCGTATCCAGCCCCTACACGCTCGCGTCCTCAACGGGACCCTACTTTATCAGCACTAACTTTACGATTGCCGCGGGCGTCACCTTGACGGTTCTGCCGGGAACCGTCATCAAGATGAACACGAGCGGCGCGGGAACCGGCTGCAACGGCAGCGCGCTTTCGTGCACCATCACCGTAACTGGCACGTTGGTGCTGGGTTCGGCAACAGACCCAATCAACGGCGTGGTCATTACCTCGCGGGATGACGATTGGTACGGCGGGCCGACCGCAACCAGCGACAGCAATCCTGGAGCCGGAGATTGGGGTAGGGTTGTGGCAACCACCGCAACATCAAACCTGAGCTTTGACAACGCCATCGTCAGGTACGGAGGGTTTACCACCAACATGATCCAGGTCTCGGGCGGTGCCCACGCGACCAGCACCACCTCCATCATTGAGTACAGCAACAGCCATGCCCTTATTGTCGGCGGCAGCACGTCAAGCCTTACTGTCTCCAACAGCATTGTTCGCAACAACTACGATGTGGGTGTTGGGGTGACCACGCAAGCTTCTGCTGACATCCAGGGCTCCACATTTACGGGCAATACTCGGGGTATTAGCATTGCGGCGGAAGCTGCTGAAGCAAACGTCACGATTACCGGCAACAATTTCTATGCCAATAATGGCACATCAGGCTCCACTAAAGCGGGCGTTCAGTACGGGGATAACGAGACCTTGACTGCCACTGGCAACTGGTGGGGGAGCGCCTCTGGTCCAACCACGATTGACCCGGATGGCGACAACACGCGTGATGCAGCGATTGCAGATGGCGGTGGAACCATCACTGATACTCCATACTCGGCCACGCAGTTTGATGTGCTGCCGAGCAATCTTTAGCTTTTGGCCGTATCCGGGGAAATGGCGCATAGAGGCGATTTTTGGTATACTAACCGAACCATGCCATTTTCAAACAAAGCAAAACAGCGTGCCTACCAGCGCGAGTACCAGCGCCGGAGACGGCGTGAAAAAACGTACGATGGCACGGAAGAGGGGTCAACTATTTCACCGGCTATCAAAACCGCGATCCTGGTGATTTTTCTGCTCGCCGCGAGCATGCTCTCGGTGCTCGCGTTCTTTGACCTTGCCGGGCCGTTCGGGGTGCAGAGCAAGGCGGTGCTGCTCCGGTCCTTTGGCTGGGGCGCGTACGCATTTCCTCCTTTCTTGGCGATTATCGCGCTCCTCCTGCTCAAAGAAATCCAGTACCAGCTGAACCGGTGGCAGATTTTCGGGGTGGTGCTGTTTTTTGGCGCTCTGCTCGGGATTTTGCACCATGCCATTGCTTCCAGCGACAAGCTTGCGGCCGCTGCCGCGGGAGAAGGCGGCGGGTACGTTGGGTTTGTGCTCCAGTATCCCTTTTATGTGATCGCGGGGTACTGGGGCGCGTGGGTGTTTTTGGGAGTGATTGCCGCGGTGGGGCTCCTCCTTTCGCTCTCAAGCATGCTGTTCGGCGCGAGCGTTCCGGCGGAAGGCGAGGAAGAAGCCGCCGATGAAGCAGAAGCGGAAGAGGAGCCTGCGGCGCTTGAAGCCGTGGAACAGCCGGGCGCGTTTTCCCGTTTGTTTGAAAAGTTTCGCGTGTGGAAGTACCGCCGCGAGTACGGCGAATCCGGCGCTTTTGCCGCGGAAGCGGGACATTCCGAAGAAGAAGCTCCCGAAGCGCTTACCCTGGGTGCTACGGATGGCGGCGCGGAACAACAGGAGCTCTCTTTCGGCGAAGCGCTGGGAGAGGAAGCGCCGGTGGTTATCAAGAAGGCGCGCAAGCGCGTCACTATTCCCATTGACCTGCTTGAGAGCACCTCGGAAAAACCAAGCGCCGTTGACGTTGATGCGACTCGGGACAAGATAGAAAAGACGTTTGCCACGTTCGGCATTAACGTGGAGATGGATGAGGTGAACGTGGGCCCGACCGTGACCCAGTACACGTTGCGCCCGCCCGTGGGGGTCAAGCTTGCGCGCATCACCGGGCTCGGGAACGAGCTTTCGCTCGCCCTTGCCGCGCATCCCTTGCGCATGGAAGCTCCGATCCCGGGCAAGTCTTTGGTCGGGATTGAGATTCCGAACCAGGCGGCGGCCAAGGTAAAGCTCAAGGACATTATTCTTTCCCCGGCATTCAAGGGCCGTTCTTCAAATTTGGCAGTGTGCTTGGGGAAAGACGTTTCCGGCAAAGCCTGGGTCGCGGACCTCGCCAAGATGCCGCACCTCTTGATTGCGGGCTCAACGGGATCAGGCAAGAGCGTTGCAATCAACAGCCTGCTCATTGGGCTCGTGTACCAGAACTCCCCGGATGACCTCAAGCTGGTGCTGGTTGACCCGAAGAAAGTTGAGCTTTCCATGTACAACGACATTCCGTACCTCTTGACCCCGGTCATCACGGACGTCAAAAAGACCGTGAACGCGCTCAAGTGGGTGGTTTCCGAAATGGAGCGGCGGTACGTGCTGCTTTCCAACCGCGGCAAGCGCAACATTGAGGCCTACAACGCGGCAAACAAGAACGAGACCATTCCGCACATCGTGTTCATCATTGATGAACTCGCGGACTTGATGGCTGTGGCGGCGCACGAGGTTGAGGCCGCGATCGTCCGGTTGGCGCAGATGGCGCGGGCAGTCGGGATCCATCTGGTGCTCGCCACGCAGCGGCCGAGCGTGAACGTCATCACCGGCCTCATCAAGGCCAACATTCCTTCGCGCATGGCGTTTGCCGTGCCCTCGCAGATTGACTCGCGCACCATTCTGGATACTTCGGGCGCGGAAAAGCTCCTCGGGCGCGGGGACATGCTGTTTACGGCGTCGGTCGCGAACAAGCCCATGCGTTTGCAGGGTGCGTTTTTGGAGGATGCAGTAATTGAGCGCGTGGTGACGTTCCTTAAGGAAGAGCTCACGCGAGCAGAGTACCACGATGAGATCGTGGAAAAGCAGCGCGGCATAACACTGCTCGGCGGGTCGTACGACGAGGGAGGAGGCAATAATGGAGATGATTTGTACGATGAAGCGCGCGAGCAGGTGGTCCGGGCCGGCAAGGCCTCGGCATCGCTCCTGCAGCGCCGCTTGCGCATCGGCTATGCCCGGGCTGCGCGGCTTTTGGATTTGCTTGAGGCAGAAGGCATCATCGGGCCTGCGGACGGCGCCCGGCCGCGTGAGATTTTGATTGGATCAGATTCCCCGCGTGAGGAAGGGTACGGCATGGAGCCGGATGGAGCCGAGCCGCCCGATGAAGCGGAGGTTTTTCCCTCAAATACATGAACTCATTCGTTTCAAAACCCATTATTTCAAGCCAGACCGCTGGTGAGCAGCTGCGCAAAGCGCGCGAGGGCGCGAATCTTTCCATTGAATCTGTTTCGCGGTTTTTGCGGATTAAGCCGCAGTACCTTGAAGCCATTGAGCTTGGGTCCTACGCAGAGCTTCCCGGCGAGATTTACGGCCTTGCGTTTATCAAACGGTACGCAACTGCCTTGCGCATGGACCCGCGCCGCGCCGCGGCGCTGTACCGCGCCGAACGGAAAACCAGCGAACCGAGGAAGCAGGCCTGGCGCACGTTTACGAACCCTCGGCTGGGCCGTTCCCACGTCCAATGGCTGCGCCGCGCCGCGGCGCTTGCCGCGCTTCTCGCGGTTGCGTGGTATGCGATAGTGTTCGGAAAGGGGGTTCTGGGCCCGCCCAGCCTTGAGATCGCATCCCCGGCTGCGTATTCAGAAACCCAGGATTTTTTGGTCACGATTCAGGGCAGTACCTCGGGCGCCTCGGCCGTGCTCTTGAACGGAGAAGCGCTGCCCGTTGAACGGGACGGCTCGTTTGTGGAATCCTTGAGCTTGGCTCCCGGGTACCATGTGCTGCGCATCACGGCAGTGGGAAGGGCCGGCAGAGAAACCACGGCCTACCGGGGCGTGTTCGTGCAAAAAGGGGCCACCAGAGATTTGGTTTTGCAAAATAACGAGTAGCTTTGGTATAATAACATACTTACCATAACGCGTATGCCAAACAAAGAGGAACAAGCAGGCAAAAGCCTGGTGATTGAGGAGGCGGTAAAGCAAATCAAGGATCGGTTCGGCGAGGGCATTATCATGCGCTTCGGGGAGGCCACGCACATGGACGTGGACGCGGTTTCAACCGGGTGTCTTTCCTTGGACATG
This sequence comes from Parcubacteria group bacterium, assembly GCA_016177305.1. Lineage (GTDB taxonomy): Bacteria > Patescibacteriota > Patescibacteriia > UBA2169 > UBA2169 > CG10-46-32. The sequence goes on from JACOVK010000040.1 coordinate 4,273, forward strand.
GCGCTTGGCGTCGGCGGGGTGCCGCGCGGGAGAGTCATAGAAATTTTCGGCCCAGAAGCGAGCGGCAAGACCACACTTGCCCAGCACATTGTGGCTGAGGTCCAGAAGCTCGGCGGCACTGCCGCGTTTGTTGACGCGGAGCACGCGCTTGACCCGGACTATGCGCGCAAGATCGGCGTGAAGGTTGATGACCTGCTCATTTCCCAGCCAGACTCCGGGGAGCAGGCTTTGGATATTGTGGAGACTTTGGTGCGCTCAAA
>JACOVK010000037.1 GCA_016177305.1 Parcubacteria group bacterium
GGTACTGCAGGCAGGACAGCTCCGTGGTGGGCTCCTGCCCGCTCTCGTGCACGCCCTCCTGCAGCGGCTCAAGCTACTGTTTGTACGACAACTTTGGCTGCGCCAAGGGCTGCTCGCCGACGTGCGCCCCGGGGGATTACTACAACCAGTTCCTGGGCAAGTGCGTTGCCCCGGAGAAGGCTCCGGAAGACCCCGGCAGCAAGAATTGGGTGAGCAAGACCTGGAAGTTCAGCGACGGCGCGACCGAATCGTCGTACATTTTGAACCGAACGGACAGCGAGTACGTAAGCTTCATTGCAGGCGTTGCTGCGCAGTGCACCAAGGTTCCAAAATCCAGCTTTCGGTGGAAATCCAACGCAGGCGATGACAGCGATTGGAGAAACTTCGGCATTCCGGACTGCACGGGCACCGCAACGAACTACGTGTGCGGCAACAAGGTGTGCGACCCCGGAGAGACCGCGAGCCTATGCGCCGCCGATTGCAACGGGACCATCCCCGCTTCCTGCGACAACGACGGGGCGTGCGAATCAAATGAATCGTATGCGAGCTGCCCGAGCGACTGCAAGGGAACCGCCACCACGTGCCCCGCAACCGAGTACAACGACTTCACCACGAGCTACAGCTGCAGCTACAAAAAGTGCCCGGCCGGGTGCAAGTACGACGGAACCGGCTGTACTACGGGCTGCTACACCGCTCCCTCGTGCTCGCCGAACCAGTACAACAACCAGACCAACTCAACCACATGCAACTACAAAGCCTGCCCGAACGGGTGCAACTACGATTCAACCGGGTGCCCGGCGAGCTGCCTTTCTTCCGGCGGTGTGTGCCCCATCAACGCATACAACAACAACACGGGTTCGTACTCGTGCGCCTACTCAAAGTGCCCGTCCGGCTGCACGTACAACGCGAGCGGCTGCCCCACCGCGTGCCGGACTGACACGTGCGGAGACAGCATCTGCGGTTCCAGCGAATCTTCCACGTCGTGCCCCGCTGATTGCGGCGGGACCAGCACCGGGTACTGCGGGGATGCGAAGTGCGGAACCACGGAGACGTCCTCCTCGTGCCCCGCTGATTGCGGCGGAACCGGCACCACGGCTGCCTGCTCCGACAAAAAGGACAATGACGGTGACGGGTTGATTGATTACCCGAGCGACACTGGTTGCTACAGCGCGTCTGATGATACTGAAACCAAGGCTTGTGACATCACATACGGCGCTGGCTGGGTCCCTGTGGGTTCGGACGGCAACTGCTACAATTCATCCAAGACAGAATACTACACCCCGAACGGAACCTTGTATTCCTGTGCCGCCAAACCCGCCGCCGGTTGCTCCAGCTCCGGCATCCACGAAGATACGCAATCCGCGTGCAAAGACGGCATTGATAACGATTCTGATGGTTATATTGATGCAGCGGATCCCGGCTGTTTTGCGTTCACCGGCGGCACGAGTAGTTGCGGAACCTACGCGAGCCAGACATCGTGCACCGGAGCGGCTAACTGCTGCTGGTTCAATAACAGTACTAACAGCTCTTCGAGTTATTGCTACTATTCTTCGTCCGGTTGCGGCGCAACCGAGATACAGTGCAACGACAAAAAAGACAACGACGGCGACGGTTTGATTGACTACCCGAGCGACACTGGTTGCTACAGCGCGTCTGATGACACTGAAACCGCGGCGTGCGACGTCCGGTACGGTGCTGGCTGGGTCCCCGCGGGTTCGGACGGCAACTGCTACAATTCATCCAGGACAGAATACTATGGCGCGAACGGAACCCTGTATTTCTGCTCCAGCACGCCCGCCGCCGGCTGCTCCAGCACCGGCACCACGGGCGGAAGTTCGGGGACTTCCGCGTACTGCTACGATTGCGCAAGCTGTGCCGCAAACGGTTGTCCCGGCAGCCATCCCGAGGATTCGGCTTGTTCGGCTTTCATTTCAAGTTCGTGCACCGGCGGAAGCGTTGCGTCGTGCCCGTCAACGCCGTACAACGGGAATTCAAGCTCCTACACGTGCTCCTATGCACAGTGCCCGAGCGGTTGCACGTACGATAGCAAGGGATGCCCAAGCGGATGCACCTCCAGTTCCTATACCTCAGAGACGTGCGGCAATGGATTCTGCGGCAGTGGAGAGACTGCCACGTCGTGCCCTGCTGATTGCGGCTCAAGCGGCCAGTATGGCTCATGCGGTTCGTACACGAGCCAGACGTCGTGCGCCACCGGTGCAAACTGCTGCTGGAAGGTCAGTACCGATTCGGCGAGCTACTGCTACTACTCGTCATCCGGCTGCGGGACCGTGCAGGGAGCTTCCGCCCAGCGGGGATTCCTTGAATCCGGCTTTAATCCGTTCCGCGTCTTTGCGCCGGTAAAGAAACTCTTAGGCCTCTAACGCGCAACTATGAAACGCCATATCGCATCCTTTTCCATCGCATCGTTGAACGAAAAGCTCCTCTCCGCAATTATAGTCGCGGCTTTCTTGATTGTCGGCGGAGTCTGGGGGTACAGCATTGCGCTCTTTGAGCTCTCTGAGGA
>JACOVK010000034.1 GCA_016177305.1 Parcubacteria group bacterium
CAGTTCCCGAGCATCTCAAATTACGTCAGATGCGTGGTGTCGCCGACCTCGTCAATATCCCCGGTGCGCACGCACTTCTGGACGTTTGCCAAGCGCTTGCCAGCCGGGTGCTTCTCTCCCATCAAATACGGCACCAAGGGGTGCATGCCGGCCGTGGTGAACAAAACCGTGGGGTCGTTTTCCGGAACCAAAGGAGCTGAAGGGATGATTGAGTGCCCTTTTTCCTTGAAGAAGGCAAAATATTTTTCCCGAAGCTCGGATGCGGTAATCATAGCCTGATAATACCTGACTTTATCCACAATTGCAATCGTTTTGCCCTCTTGACGGCACAATAGGTATGGTACAATACACGTAGATAGCCTGCTGGATAGGCAGGCCGAAAAGACAAAATGAAAACAGACGGCTGGCCTGCGCCTTCCACGGGCATACACCCCGCACAATCCATAAAAGATTGAAAAGAGCTGACCGCTATTGTTGAGGTCGGCTTTTTTAGTTCTTGGATTTCCGCTCTTTGAATCTCGCCCCTCTTCTGCGTCCGGTCCTTGCCACACAGTTCCCCCTTGCTTTTCTGTTCTTCAGCGCCGTGTTAATTAGGGAAACGGGACTCAAAGATAGGCGCAACTGCGGGCACTTCGGAAAAATTCCGATTGCTCGCGCTCCCTGAGGCCAGCCCACTCCTCTCTCTGTGCGGTTGGTCTCTTTTCTTTTGCGAGCGCGTGCCCTATACTACCTAATAACGCACTATGCCGCGCATCACCGCAAACAGCGCATCCCTCAAAAAAGCGTTTCCACAGGAGTACCGCGACCTCTTTTCGCGTTCTGAAATCGTGTGTTCCGCTCCGGGGAACTTTTACTGGAGCGGCGAGTACGCGGTGCGGTACGGCGGCATCGGCATCAAGCAGAATCTGCCGTTACGGACGTACGTCGGGGTTGAGGCGCCGAAGCCGGGAAAGCCGGAAATCAATTCCATACAGTACTACATTCCCTCCAAACGCTCGTTCGCACGCCATCCGGCCGGCTCGCTGCCGGGAACCAAAAAAATACTCTCCCACCTGAAAGGGTACCTCGCTAAGGCATCTCCCGGAGCGCGCTTGCCCGCTTTTACCATCCTCATGGAAGTGCCGCCCGGCTGCGGCCTCTCGGCTTCGGCCTCGCTTGCCGCTTCTCTCTCTGCCGCGCTCCATCTGTACCTCAAAAAACTCACGGTTTCCGAAATAAACCGCTTAAGCGCAACTCCAACCACGCATCTTTTGAAAGACCCGGCATTTAACACGGTATTCCGCCTGGCGTGGGAACTTGAAGATACGATACACGGCGGCGGCAGGGCCTCATCCGGCATCGGCCCGTTCGCAAGCTTAAATGCATCCATCTACCCAATCATTTACCTGCGAGAACCGCGCCCTGCCACGGGTGGCGACTTCCGGTTTTGGGGAATCAAGATGGAGGAGCTCTTTTCGCTCGCGCACAAACCCTCCTGGCCAATTGATTTTGGGCTCATTTACTCGGGCGATGCGGGCGAAACGAGCGCAATTATCGCGGGTTTTGAATCCATAAAAAAAGCTATTGAGGAAGATCTCGCCTCCGTCAAAAGGGACTTTGAACGCCACCAGGTACCCATGCCCGAGCTGTACCCATCCGAGCAGGAAGAACTCTGGAGAAGCTTGATGTGGGAACCAAAAATTTTCAGCTTGGTTACCCTCGCGGCTTTCAAGAACCTTTTTGCCCACGGCTTCTCCGAGAACGCACTCAAAAAACTATTCAAAAGCATCAATATAGTCCAGCGGAGCCTCTCGTTTATCGACGTTTCCTCGCACATTATTGATTACCTCTGCCTGACCTTGGAACGGGAAACCATCAAGCTGCACGACATTCACGGCGCCGGAGCCAAACTCACCGGCCGGGGCAAGAGCGGCGACGTGCTGTTCGCGGTCGCCTACCACGGCCTGCGCGATACGATTGATGCGCTCATCGCTCGGATGCGGCGCGAGACCGGAGAAGACTTTTATCTGGATTATGCCTCCTGGTTGGATGGATTTGAGGAAGAGGGCGTCAAAGTTGAACAGTCATTAGCCGAGGGAATCTACTCGGAGTTCATCTCGCGCGGCGCCCTTGAGATACGGCACGTGAATCGACAGGGCACCTCCAGCACGCGGCTCTACAGCGTGGAACAGTTCAATGAGGACAAGCCCGCAATGGATGTGGTGTTTGATCCCGCAAAGCATAAAATTTACTTAGCTGGCAAACACCTCACGTCCCGCGAGCTGCGCTCCGCATCAGCCACCATTGAACTCCTACGGATCCTGCTCGCACGGCTGGGCCAGCCGGTCCCCAACAAAGAACTGCCCACGTCCTCGTACACCGCGGACCGAAACGAGTTGCAGAGCAAAATCATCACCCCGCTCAGCCACGCCGTCCAAAAGCACCTCAAGGCTGACCTGAACCTCAAAGTCTCCGGTCCTATCCGTAACTTTACGGTGACCCTGGCACCCGGAGGCGTTGATTTTTACGTGATTGACAAGGTTTTTTGATGGTCCCGGGACTTGCGTGTTTGACGTCATTCCCGTGGAAACGGGAATCCAAGAAACATCCAAAAATAGCACCAATACCGCCCTGCGGGGCGGTATTTTGTATATGTTTTCCTTATTTTTCCTGAAAGCAAAAAGATACAATACCACCAAACAAACAATCACAACGCACCTTTAACAATGCGGTGGGAAAGGAGAGAGAATAGAATCACCGCCAGAAGAGTATCCACAAACACGGCCTCAAAACAAAGGAGA
>JACOVK010000035.1 GCA_016177305.1 Parcubacteria group bacterium
GAGCGCTGCCACCACGATGCCGTTGACGTCAAGGTAGTAGAGCGATTCGGCGAACGAAACCTCCCCTGCTCCCTCTGGCTTTGGCGCTCCGGTAACATTATTGTGCGACACTTCTTGTGATTCAGTGGAAGAAGCGGCATCCCCTTCCGTCCCCTCCTCCGGGAGCAAAGCGGTTTCAGCATTGATAATCTCAACCGGAGTTTTAACCCGCAATACCACGCGCGAGAGTTTTTCCTCAAGCGCAACCGAAATCGCGAACGGAAGCCGTCGGCGCACGGAGATGTCGTCCACAATGTACCGGCTCCGTATGGCGTCCGCTACCGCATCCGTCGGGACGAGGAGGCTTGAGCGGCTCGGGACGACACCCCAACGCTTGCGCGAGAGCTCGGAGCGGATGATGCCGAGAAGCTCGGCGGTGGGGATGTTTTTATTGCCGATGATCCGTATGTCCTTTATCTCAAAACTGCCTGAAAATAAAAAAAAGTACGCAAACCACAGCAGCACCGCGCCAAAAAAAATAAACCCCACAATCGCGCGGGCAATTCCGGCTGCGCGGGCGCGCCCATCTTCCCGGACATGCCCGCTTTTGCGATCCGGAGCGCGCAGCACCCGATGGCGCTGCTTGGGCTTATAGTATTGGTGTCTCCTCAGCATGGTTAATTCGCGTACCACTGCTCTTTGGGCCGAAAGGAAACGCGGAGCTTCTTTTTTTCAGCCGTCCGCGCAAGCGCGAGTTGGATCAGCTCATCCAAGAGCTCTCCGTACGGCCGTCCGGATGCCTCCCAGAGTTTGGGGTACATGCTGATTGCGGTAAAGCCCGGGATGGTGTTCACTTCATTGACGTACGCGGTGCCGTCGGAAGCGAGCAAAAAATCAACCCTGGCCATGCCTTCGCAATCAAGCGCCCGGTAGGCTCTAGTTGCGGTGTCCTGGATTTCAGCTCGCTTCTCGTCCGAGAGCTTGGCCGGAATCACGGCTTTGGATTTGCCGTCCACGTACTTGGCATCGTAGTCGTAAAATTCATTGGATGGGATGATTTCCCCGGGCACGGAAGCGCGCGGCAGCTGGTTGCCCAGAACCGCAACTTCTATCTCGCGGCAATCGGCAATCCCCTGTTCAATGATTATCTTGCGGTCATACTGCATGGCTCTCGCCACGGCGACCGCGAGTTCGGTTTGGTCATGGGCCTTTGAAATGCCGACACTGGAGCCCATGTTTGCGGGTTTGACGAACAAGGGGTACCCAAGCGCAAGCTCGTCCGTAATGCCGCGCTTCCGCTCCTCCCACTCGCTCGCCCAAAACCAAACATATGGCACTTGGCTGAACCCAACTGCCGCCAAAACCTTTTTCTGCATTACTTTATCCATGCACACGGCAGAACCGAGGACCCCGCAGCCCACGTACGGGATGCCGGTGAGCTCAAGAAATCCCTGGACCGTCCCGTCTTCGCCGTAGGGGCCGTGCAGAACCGGAAATATCACGTCAATTTTTCCGAGCGCGTGGCCTCCGGATGCCTGCGCAAAAGGTTCGGGTAAGATGAGCGCGTTGCTCTCGCGTGGAGAGCGGCCGGATTTCAAGAGCTGCATGGATTCTGGTCCCGCAATCCACTTTCCCTCTTTGGTAATGCCAATCGGGATAACGTCGTACTTTTCCGGATCCAGGCGTTCAATAACCGAACTCGCCGAAACCAGCGACACTTCGTGTTCACTGTTCCTGCCCCCGAACAAAACCGCAACTCGTAATTTTTCCGCCATATCAGTCAACGATAATTCTTTGGACGAACGGATTGATGCGGGCCGCCACTTCGTAGTGCACGGTCCCAAGCAAATCCGCAATCTGTCCCAGGGTGATTTCTTCATCTCCTTGCCTGCCGACGAGCACTGCCTCATCGGAGCGCTGTACGTTCGCAACATCCGTGGCGTCCACCATGCACATGTTCATGCACACATTTCCGAGCACCGCGCAGCGCGAGCCGCGGATGAGTATGTCGCCCTTGTTGGAAAGTCCCCTGCCAAACCCCTCGTAGTACCCGACCGGAATGATGGCAATCTTGGTTTTACGCTTGGTTCTGCGCGTGCATCCGTACCCGATGTACGCGCCCTCGGGATAGTCCTTAACCTGCAGGATTTTTGCTTTCCAAGACAGCACCGGCGCAAGGGTGCATTCCGGATGCGCCGCACGCACGCGGTCCGGCAATTTTTTATCGGGCCACAACCCGTACAAGCCGATGCCCAGGCGGACCGCGTCCAAGTGGGATTCAGAAAAATCCAAAATTGCTTCGGTCTTTGCCATGTGCCACAAGGCAGGCAGAACCTTCTCTTGAAAGAGTTGGTACCTGATATCAAGGAGCCTCTTAAGCTGCTCTTTGGCGTACTCGCGGTGGTTGGTTACGTCCGCAAAATGGCTCTCAACGCCTTTCAGGTACAGGCCTGGCAGCTCGTTGATTTGTTTGATGTACGAAACCGCGTTCTCGGGGAGGATGCCCATGCGGCCCATGCCCGTATCAACTTTCGCGTGCACGCGCAGTGTGCCCTGTTCTGCGCTTCCGGCGAGCAGCTCCGACAAACGCTTGGCGTGGCTTAAGCTGTTTACCACGATTTCCACGCGTTCGCGCACTGCCCAGGCGAGCGCTTCCGCACTCTCGGAAATGTACCCAAGAATGATAATAGGCGCGTGCACTCCTGCTTCGCGGAGAGAGCGGGCTTCGTCTAGGTTAATCACCGCAAGGCAGTCAACGGCATCTTGGATCACCCCCGCTACCGCTTTGAGCCCGTGGCCGTACGCATTGGCTTTCACCACCGCGATAAGCTTGGTGGCGGGTCCAGTGATGGATTTGAACTGCCGGATGTTGTGTTTGAGCGCGCTCTTTGAAATTTCAACCCACGTGTGCATACCGCTCTCAATCTTTCTCTTTTGGGCGCAGCGTGGGGAACAGAATGACTTCTTTGATGTTGGAGGCGCCGGTTACGAGCATCGCCATCCGGTCAACGCCAATGCCAAAACCGCAACTCGGCGGCATGCCATACTCAATGGCTTCCAGGTAGTCCGCGTCTGTCTGGTGCGCTTCGGCAAAACCGGCCGCGGCTTTCTTTTTTTCCGCTGCAAACCGCTCGGACAAATCCACCGGGTCGTTGAGCTCCGAGTAGTTATTGCCGAGTTCGCTGCCCAAAACAAACCCCTCAAACCGCTCCGTGAATCGCGGATCAGCGCACTTTTTGGCGAGCGGCGAAACTTCCACGGGGTAATCATAAATAATGGTCGGCTCTATGAGCTTTTCTTCCACGAGCGACTCAAATACAAACGCCATAACCTCGCCGATTGAATCCATGGAATCCAATTCCGAAAGGGCAGGATCGCCTTTCATTGTTAAGGTAACCGCCTTTTTGGCGGCCGCAACGCTCTTCCAGCCCGCCACGTCAACGCCCGCCACTTTTTTGATGGCTTGCGCCATGGTCATCCGCTTCC
>JACOVK010000033.1 GCA_016177305.1 Parcubacteria group bacterium
CTCCAATGTTAAAGTTCAAGAAAGTAGAGAACATATACAGTATAGCACACCTAAATAAAAAAGTCAATCGCCGCATGGTTCGCATCATCCACATTTTTAAGAGCTGCTGCTGGTTCGGGTCTCAAGGCACGCCGCTACCCCGCTTTCGGCCCCATCTGACACGGTTACGCGCGTTACAAACGGAAATTGCGGAAATGCATTCTCAAAAAGCCCGCCGGAAACCCAGAATCCGGCGCGCAGAGATTCAAATCCGCCGCATGCGTTTGATTCAGCCCCGGAAGCGGCCGGGCTTCCGGACACGCGTACGCGGTTGAGCATGGAAACGTTGTTCGTCAAAACCATCCCCAGGCCCGGAACCGCCCCACGTGCGTAGGCGCGCAACTCCCCAGCTCCGGCAAGAGACGAGAATTCAAGCGCTGCCCCGTTATAGGTCGCAAGCAGCGGCTCCCAGGCAATGCCCGCCCGCTCGGCGCGCAGTTCAACCATGGGCGAGCCGTCAGCAAGGGTTTGGGGAACGGCTTTGGGATGGCTCGCGGCAAACAGAGCCTCTCCAACGCGCGCGAGCACGCCTTCCGGATCGTCGGAAAGCGCGGCCAGCCAATCTAATTCCCCATCGGGCGCCCGAAAAAAGAAGATAGCCAGCTCGGCATCCTCAACAGACGAGAACAGTGCGCGGTCTGCGCCATACCAGGCTTCCAGCAAGGAGAAAGCAGCATCAAATTTTAACCGGGCGCCGTCTGAAAGCGCAGAAAACCATTGCTGTGAATCGCCGATACGCGCCGCATATAAGCCCGCGTCAACATCCATGTGCGCGTACATAGCCGCAAGGCCGCTTGCAGGGGCGCTTGACAGAACGGTTCCTGGACTTTTTTGAGTGGAAAAAATCACATTTCCTTCGGAAAAAGCAATGTCAAGTGCCAGCGGAAATTGAGCTCCCTGGAGGAGTGCCTCGGCGTACGGATTGCGGGCGGGCGCGCTCTCTGCATCCAAAACGTACCACACGCCTTCTCTACCCCTTGACCCTGCCTCGGAGAGCGCCATAGCAAGCGTTTGTTGGCCGCCCTTTCCAAGCGCTCCGAACGCCGAGGCGCTGCTTGCCACATACAGCCGCCCCTCGCGCACCATCCAGGCCCACTCCGAGCTCTGGGGCGCAATGCCCCTCCAGAGCCCCTGCAGGGGGATATGCGCCTCGCGTATGCTTTCCTGGGCATCCGGGCGGTCCCCCATAAGCGCAAACCAGCCGTCTTGGTCCGAAAGCGCGGCTGCGAGCACCACCTGCCCGTCCGCAAGTTCCGCAACCTCAAGGCTTCCAGAAATGAGCGGCAGGATGGCGTCCGCAAACGAGGCGCCCTCCCAGTGCAGCACATCCAGAGAAGCAACGAGCTCGCCTGCCGCGCTGGTGCGCTCCATTGCTTGCTCCCGCAAAAGGAACGAGTCGTACCAGTGTACCTCGCGCGGGAGCGGGAGGCGCGCGTACCACCGGGCGCTGTCCGGAAGCTCCCGGGCAAGGGTGTCGCGGTTCTGCGAAACAACCCACAGGAGTACGAACGCGGCGAGAACGAGGAGTACGCTCATTGCCAGGCGCAGGGACGGACGATACGAGGGCCGGGAAATCATAACGCTCCGGCTGATGCCTAGGCCGCCGGTTACCGGACCCAGATGGTAGTGCGATTTCTGCTGCATACGCCCGTTAGTGTAGCACGAGAACAGCGTAACCTAAAGTAGGTACGCGCCTTGCGGCGGTACCTACTGGTTGAACACATTTTGTGTACGGCGTACGGCGCGTCCCTACGGCCGGCGCGGACGAAACGGGCGGCCTCCTCCGCGGCCGCCGTACGGCCGGCTACCGCGGTCGGCGCCGTTTCTGCGCACCGGCTCTTTGGTCACGCCCTGCACGCGCAAATTGATTCTCCCCTGCTCGTCAATCTCCGTGATCTCAACCGCGAGCGTGTCCCCCAACTTCACCACGTCTTCCACGCGCTCAACGTGGCCCGGTGCGAGGTTTGAGATGTGCACCAATCCTTCCTTGCCGGGAAGCACTTCCACGAATGCGCCGAAGTCCATGATGCGCGTCACTTTTCCTTCGTACTTCTCCCCGGCCGTTACGTCGTGCGTCAGGTTCTTGATCCACTCCTCGGCCTTTGCGGCGCCCTCCGCGGACTCGGACGTAATCATCACCAACCCGTCGTCGTCAATGTCAATTTCAACTCCGCACGCGTCAATGATCTCGTTGATGGTCTTGCCGCCGCTCCCGATGACCACGCGTATCTTGTCAGTGCTGATCCTGATGCTCGTAATACGCGGCGCGTACGGCGAGAGCTCGGCAGGCTTAGCAATCACGACCTCCATCTGGTCAAGAATTTCCATGCGCGCGGTTTTGGCGCGCTCAAGAGTCTCTTTCACGATCGCATTGGAAAGCCCCGTGGTCTTGGTATCAAGCTGGATCGCGGTAATGCCGTCACGCGTTCCCGCAACCTTAAAGTCCATGCCCCCAGGGCCGTCTTCCAAATCCTGCAAATCCGTCAGAACTTTGTAGTTTCCCGCTTCGTCGGATGCTAAGCCCATGGCAATGCCGGAAACTGGCTTTTTGATGGGCACGCCCGCGTTCAAGAGGGCAAGCGTTGAGCCGCACACCGAACCCATGGAAGAAGAGCCGTTGGAACCAAGCACCTCGGACACCACGCGGATGGTGTACGGAAACTCCTCTTTGGAAGGGAGCATGGGAACCAATGCTTTTTCCGCGAGCGCGCCGTGCCCGATTTCCCGCCTGCCCGGGCCCCGCAGCGGGCCGGCCTCGCCGACCGAGAACGGAGGAAAGTTGTAGTGGTGGAAGTAGCGCTTCTTGGTGTCGTTCTCCTCAAGCGTATCCAGAATCTGCTCAGAACCCGGCGAGTCCAGCGTTACCACGGAAAGGATCTGTGTTTCCCCGCGCGAGAACAATCCTGAGCCGTGCGTGCGGGAAAGCAAGCCGACCTCAAGCGAAATGGGCCGGATCTCGGAAAGCGCGCGGCCGTCAACGCGCGCGCCGGTTTTAAGAATGGCGGCAGTCACGGAGCGCTCAATGAACTTGGACGCTTCCCCTGCCGCAAGCTTGCGCTTTTCCTTGCCCACCTGCAAGGTGCGCAAATGCTCTTCCAACGCTTCAAGGAGCGCAACCACTGCCTGCTTGCGCGAGCTCTTGCTCTCCTTGGGGCCGGTAAACAGCGCTGCGCCGATGCGCTCACCCACGAACCGTTCCGCCTCCGTTACCGGATCAACGCCGGAGCCGTCTTCTTCGCTGTCGTGCGCTTCCGGCTCGCTCATCTTCGGGAGGCCGACTTCTTTCTGCATCTTTGAAAACAAATCAATCAGGCTCGTAAGCTGCTTCTGCGCAAACTGCACGCCTTGGAATACGGTTTCCTCGCTCGCTTCTTTGGCATCAGCTTCAATCATGAGCGTTTTTTCGGCAGTGCCCGCAACCACCAGATTCAGCTCGGATGCGGTACGCAGTGTATAGCTCGGATTAACCAGCCACTCGTTGCCGCCCCGAGACACGCGCGTTGCGGCAATGGGCCCCTTCCATGGCACGTCGGAAATGGAGAGCGCGGCCGCGGCCGCGTTCAAACCCACGATGTCCGGATCGTTCTCTTTGTCAAAAGAGAGCACCGTCAAAATCACCTGCACGTCGTTCGTAAGCCACTTGGGAAACAGCGGGCGCACGGCGCGGTCCACGAGCCGGGCCGAGAGAATGGCCTCGTCCGTGGGACGCCCCTCGTGCTTGACGAACCGCGAGCCTTTGATTTTTCCGGCTGCGTACAGCTTTTCTTCGTAGTCAACCATGAGCGGAAAGTAGCCGATGTCTTCCCGGGGCTCCCCGGGCATCACCACCGTGGCGAGCACCTCGGTGCCGCCGAGGCGCGCCAAAACGCTCGCGTTGGCCTGCAGGGCGAGCTTGCCCGTTTTAAACACGAACTCCCCGCCGTTTGAGGAGACGGTATACTTTTTCTCTTCCATAGAAAACTCCTTTTGGGCCCGCTTGCCGCAAAGGAGCTTATTTGATCTGCGCTCGTGCGCGCGACCAGCACAGGTCAAATAAACCCACTCTCTTGGCAACGAGTTCCCGGTTACTGATTACTTCCTTAAAAGAAATTTTTTGCTCTCCCCCAAATCCGTAAACGCGTCTGCTTCTTCCTTGAGCTTGCTTGAGGTGGTCTTTGCGAACGCCATCACCTCCACCACGCACCCCTCGCTGTATTTGAGGTACGAAACCAGGGGCTCAAAGTCGCCGTCCCCGGAAACCAGCACCACCACATCCAGCTTTCCGGCCATGCGGATCGCGTCCATGCACATGCCCACGTCCCAGTCGCCTTTTTTTGCGCCCCCGAGAAACACCTGCAAGGGGCGCATCTTCACCTCAAAGCCGATTTTTGAAAGGGCCGCGAAAAAGTTGTCCTCTTCGGACTGCGGGCCTTTCACGGTGTACGCGATGGCGCGGATCAGTTCCCGCGCGCCCACTGCCTCCTCCAGCACTTTGCCGAAATTCACTTTTGCCTCAAACAAATTTTTGGCGGAGTAGTACATGTTCTGCACGTCCACGAACACCCCTACCCGTTGCGCCTTGTATTGAACCATAGCACTATCCTACGCAATATCTCGCAAAAAGTCAACCCTTTCTGCGGCGGTACTCGCCACTCTGCCTCCACGCGGGAGCCGCAATCGCGGGGTGCACCAAGCCGGGGCCAAACCGCAACGTGTGCCCGATCTCGGATGCCGTGTACCCTCCGTAGATGTACGCGTTCACGAGCGCTGGCCAGTGCGAGCGCGGGTTTGGGATGCGGCCTGCGCCGAATTCGGCTTCCAGCGCCCGGCGCAACATGCTTGCGAGCAGTGCCTCTTCGGCAACAGATGAAAGGCGCGTTTTGCCGTACGCAAAAGACTGCCCAGGATCTTGCGCATCCGCGATGCCAATTACTTTTCTTCCCGGACCCAAGGGATCGTAGCTGTTCTGCACTTCGGTTCCGTCGTTGTGGCCGTCGCCGTCCGAATCAGGATTCCAAGGATCGGTGTTGTTCTGGTACTCGGAAAGAACGCCGAGCCCGTCGTGGTCGTCATCGCTTGAAGCGAGGTCAAAAAGGCGCGGGTGGAAGCCGTGGCCGCGCTCCCACGCGTCAGGCAGGCCGTCTGCGTCCGTATCAAATCCGTCGCCCGGAGCAGTGCGGGTTGCAACGCCCCCCACCTGCGGGTTGCGTTCTGATTGGACGCCGTTCGCATCCATGGTCAGCACGGTGTAGTAGTACCGCTGGTCCGTCTGCACGCTGCGCGTGTTGAGAAACTCGCTGCCGCGGTACCCGGAGAACAGCAGGCCTCCGCGCACCGAAGGTTCGGTGCTGCGGTAGATGCTGATTGACGCATACCAGTGCGGCGCCGGGTTCTTCCATGAAAGTTTGATGGAGGTTCCATCCCCGCGGTCAACCGCAGAAAGCGACGTCACCGGCGGAGGAGGCACGCTCCCGCGCGCGCGCGCAAACGGAGATGCGCTCGCGAGAGCCGCGTCCGGATGCTCGTTGTTGTTTGCGTCCACGGTTTTAACGGCGTAGTAGTACGTAATGCCGTCTTCAAGCCCCTGATCCAGGTACGACGCCCCGGAAACGCGGTCCGCAACCAGGCTGCCCAGGGCAGGAGCAGTATTCCGGTAGATGCGCGCGTACGAAAAATTACTGAAAGGCGGATTCTCCCACGTGATCCTGATTTGCCCGGATGATCCGCTCGCCGTTGCCGCAAGGTTTGCAACCGGCAGCAGCACCGAAGGGCCGACTGCGGCGCTGGTAACGACGCGAGCCGGCTCGCTCTCGGAGAGTACCGTGCGCAACGCCCCCAACGCCTGCACGCGGTAGTAGTAGGTGGTGCCGCGCGGCAAATCGCGTTCCGTAAAGCTGGCCGACGTGGTTTCAATGCGGAAATCCCCGAGCTCGGTTTCGGAGAGGGATCGGTACACGCGGTACGCGGAAACGCCCGCGTCCGCGGGCTTGGTCCAGGAGAGCGACACAGAGCCCGCGCGGTCAGTACCCGCGGAAAGGCGGGGCTTTTCGGCTGAAAGGACAGTCGGAGATGCGGCGGCAACACCCGAGTCAGAGGACTGCACATTCCCGGAATTGACCGAACGGACGCGGTAGTAGTACGTGGTTCCGTTGTTTGGGGACGTATCTGTATACTCGGTTCCGGAAACCCTGCTCGCGATCCGCGAACCCGCGGACAGGGCGCTCGTTGAACGGTACACGTCAAAGGTGAGCACCAATCCCGGATCCGGCCGCTCCCAGGTGACGGTTACCCTGCGGCCTTCCTGCGTATCCTGCGCCCACACATTGCGGGGAGCAGGCACCACTGCCACAGCCGATACCTGCGCGGACGGCGCTGAATCCAGCCCAGCATAGGTCGCAACCACGCGGTAGTAGTACGTGATGTTGTACGAAATGCCGGTATCTACAAACGCAAGGCCCGAAACGGCTCCGAGTGGCTCTCCCAAGCTCCCTCCTGTGGTAGAGCGGTACACGCGGTATATATTCACGCTGCTGGAAGGGGAGGCAACCCAGCTGATGCGCACGGCCTGGCTGAATCCGTACTGGCTCGCGGAAACGCCTACCGGCGGCTCAACGGTTTCCTGCGCGCCCACAGCAGAAAAAACGAGCACCAGCCATGCCCCCAACAAACTAGCGATTATGCTTGTGCGTGATACCCTCATACTGCGCCAAACCCTACCGGTATTGGTAGGGTTTGGATTTAGATGATGCATCCGTTAGGCTTCCGATTCCTCGGCTTCGGGCGCGGGTAGGGCATGTTCCTCGGAAACAGCGGTTTCATCCTCTGGCGCGAGCGTGTGCTCGGCGCGCTTCTTGATGTGCAGGCCGCGAATGATGCCCTCGTACGATTCCGGGTTCTCCCGCTGGAGGTAGTGGAGCAAACGCCGCCGCTGCGCCACCTTTTTGATGAGGCCGCGGCGCGAGGAAAAATCTTTCTTGTGAGTCTTTAAATGCTCGGTGAGTTCCTTGACCTCGGCCGAGAGAATGGCGATCTGGACCTCCGGAGACCCGGTATCGCTCTCGTGCGTCTTATACTTTGCGATGATGCGATCTTTCTTCTTCTTATCAAGCATATCGTCAAAGCCGAGCTTCAGGTTGCGTGTGCCGCTGACGCAGCCCACTTCACCTTTCGCTCGCCTTTTCCTCTCAGATTTTTTCTTAACTCGCGAGTACGCGGATTCCCAAGAAAAAATCTGCAATTTAATAATAAGCGGCGTCCGAGTGTGCGGCGATCAAGCGCAGACCAAGATGCCGTATTGCATATGGCCATACTACCCAAACGGCCCGCATTTGTCAAGGCGCTGTTTGTGTCTTACAATATGACACAGGGTGTCATCGCGAGCCCGGCGTATGCCGGGCGCGGCGATCCCGTCATAATAGCAACGCCCATGCCAAAACTATCAACACTCATCACCGACTTCCTGGAATACCTTGAACTGGAAAAAGGGCGCTCACCGGCAACCGTGCGCAATTACGACTTCTACCTCAAGCGGTTCAGCCAGTGGGCAAAGAACCCGGTACCCGGAAGCATCACCACGGACGCCATCCGTAACTATCGGCTCTGGCTCAACCGGTACCAGAACCCGAAGAACAAACAGCAGCTTTCCACTAAAACCCAAAACTATCACCTGATTGCCCTGCGCAGTTTCTTGAAGTTCCTCGCCCGCCGCGACGTCCAATCCCTGCCTGCCGAAAAAATTGAACTCGCCCGGCAACAGACGCGGGAGGTGGATTTCATTGACGGAGACGACGTGGAACGCCTGCTCGGCGCGCCATTCAAATCCGGCGCCGCTCCCATCATCAAGCTTCGGGACAAGGCCATTCTTGAAACACTGTTCTCAACCGGGCTGCGCGTATCTGAACTGACCAGGCTTGAGCGCGAAGTCGTAAAAGGCGCCAAAGACGAATTTACGATCCGCGGCAAAGGCGGCAAGCTGCGCATTGTGTTTCTCTCTGATTCCGCCAAAGATGCCATCAAACGATACCTGGACAAACGGACGGACGTTGAAGCAGCGCTGTTTGTCTCGCATGACCGGGCCCAAAAATCGGAAGCGAGGAAAGAGAGCACATCACGTGCCCTGACCCCGCGTTCAGTACAGCGCATCGTAGCGCGGTGCGCATCTGCGGCCGGGCTGACCCGCGAAATCACGCCCCACACCCTGCGCCACTCGTTCGCCACTGACCTCCTCTCAAACGGCGCGGACATTAGGGCCGTGCAGGCCATGCTCGGGCACGAATCAATCACCACCACCCAGATTTACACGCACGTCACGGACAAACGCCTCAAAGACGTGTACCGCGCGTTCCATGGAAAGTCCAGAAAATAGTATTCCCCCTCCTTACTTAAAGGAGGGGGTGCGGGGGTGGTTGCCGTTGACAGAATGACTTTTTTCGTGTTAAATATCTCTATCCTCAATAAGGATTGAGCCTACGACGTGCCCTCGTAGTTCAATGGATAGAACACCAGCCTTCTAAGTTGGTTATGCAGGTTCGATTCCTGCCGAGGGTACCAGAAAAATCAACAAATTTTTCCTTGGGCCCACCGATGAGGTGGGTTAAGGAAAAATTTGAAAGGAAGACGCGGGCGGAAGCTGAAGTATTCGGACGAAGTCCGGATACGAAAGCTGAAGCGCGCGGCTGACGCCGCGGCGGCTATAGTTTAATGGCAGAACATCGGGTTGTGGTCCCGAACGCGAGGGTTCGATTCCCTCTAGCCGCCCCAGAAAAAGAAAAACACCCGCCGAGACCACCCACTCGTCCGCTTTGCGGACTCGCGGGAACCCGGAATCGGCGGGTGTTTTTGCATCAAGCTTTTTATCTGAAGATATTGAATATTGATTTCCAGCCCGTGTACCAAGGCCGGCCATCGCCCTTTTCGGAGCTGTCAGCATCTTGAACCGGAGCATCCTCCCTGGTGTACGCTGCAGGGTCCACGAAAGCCCCGCCAGAACGGGTGTAGTTCTTGACCATGACCATGGCATTTGCCGATGGAGCCAAGAACAGAGAAACAGCCAGTACCAAGCAAAAAAGTGCCCTATTTACGCTTGTTTTCATACAGGTACTCCTTCTTAAAAACAAGAGTATATGGTACTCCTTTTGGGCAAAAAAGTCAACCCCTCCTCTATACCAGAGGAGGGGTTGCTCCAAAGCAGTCACATGAGGCGTTTTGCTGAATAGGACTAGCTGCTAACCAACGAATCAAGGATGGATTTTAATTGCGAATACGGAACTGCGCCGTTGACCGGAATCTTTTCCCCATCCGGGGTGACAATCACGGAGTACGGCGTACCCTGCGCGGACGCAGCAACGGCCTGGTCTGCCTGGTCGCTGACCTTGGAAGCGTACTTGCCGGAGTCAAGGCACGTGGAAAAATCCGCGCGGTTCAAGCCCACGTACTCGGCAACGTCTGGCAACTCGTCCAAATTGAACCCGTTGTTCGCGGGCGTGATTTCAAACAATCGGTCAACAAACGCCCAGAACCCGTCGTTCCCCCCGAGCTCGCCCGCGCACTCTGCTGCTTCAGCTTCTTTTGGAGCCTTGGGGTGGATTGAGGACAAAGGAAAGTGTCGGTACACCCAGCGGACGTCATCCGGGTACTCATCAATCATCCTTACCAACGAAGGGTGGAAGCTCTGGCAGAACGGGCACTCAAGGTCCGAAAACTCAACCAACGTGATGCCCGCATCCGGGTTGCCGCGCACCCAGTCCGCATCCGTAACCGGCGCGACAGAAATCTCAAGGGGAGCCTCGGGCGCCGTGCCCCCGGCAACTGCTGCGGGATTTGCCGCCTGTGGAATGGCCGTATCTTCTTTGCGCAAGACCATGAAGAGGAGCACGAAAAAGCCAACCACGAAAAATACGGCCAAGGCCGCGCCAATGCCTGCCAAGAAACCTTGTTTGGTGGAAAGTGCCATGTTATGTATTTAGTTACTATTCAAACGTGATGTTAAAGGTACCAAATGGTGCGTACCCCTGTCAAGAGCGCCTTTTGGTGTGGTATACTAGAACCGAAGGCTATCAGTAACATACAACCATATGGAACAATTCCTCCAGTACAGCGACCAAGGCCTCTTTCTCTTGCGGCTCGCGGTTGCAGCCGTTTTCCTGGTGCACGCAACCATGAAATTCAAAAAGGTGAGCCCCATGACCGCAGTGGGTGTTGTGGAGCTCATCGCGGCAATCGCGCTCGTGGTCGGGCTCTACACCCAAGTCGCGGCTCTGGCGCTTGGCGTGGTCATGCTCGGCGCCACATACATGAAAATTGCCAAGTGGAAAACCGGGTTTGTGAACGGCTGGGAGTTTGATCTTATCCTGCTTGCCGCGAACGTAGTGATTTTGACGAGCGGCGGCGGCTCAATCGGCGTCTAGCCGGCACTTAATCCTGTTTGTTGATAAAGGCGCTGGCGAAAACCGGCGCCTTTGTGGTAGGTTAACACTATCATCGTGGAGGGCGCATGAGGCGCCCTTTTACAATTCACCGAGCAGAAAAGGAGGCTCCTCGTGCAAAACGCAGATTGTTACGTTGATCTGGGAAACGGCGAGCGGGAGACCATGCTCTTTTTCCTGCTCAACGCGCTCCTGCAGTCGCGGATAGAGACGGGCCATGAATCAGACGGCGATGAAGAGGTCAATGTCTACATCACCGGGCTCTTGCATTCCATAGTGGACGGCACGTTCTATGTGGACAACGGTGGCCGCCTGGCCGCGTCGCCGCTTGATGTGGCACAAATAGCTGGTCAGGCCGGAACAGTCCGCGGCAAAGCCAGCGTCTACCGCACCAACGCGGACTGCCGGCTCATGGAGTTTGGGTTGTTCAGCGGATGCGGGGGCTATGTTTCCTTGTATAGACAAGCTATGACACCGCAGCCGGCCGAAACCTACCTAGAACAGGCAGAGCAATTCTACGCGTGGGCCGCCCTGCTCTGCAGCCGCATGCCGGCCCGGTACCGCGGACTTGCCCTGACCTTGTACAAGCTCGCTGAAGGGTTTGACATCTACCGCCAGGTGCTTAGCCACATGGGCGCAAACTACATCGGTCTGCTCGCACGGCTGTCTGCGGGCCAGATGGCGCATCTGGAGCACGACGCCCACCAGGCGGCACTGCCCGCGATTGCGGAGCATGCCCTGGACCGCATGCTGGATGCCTTCAACCGATGGAAAGCGGACCCGACCGCAGCAACCCGGGCAGCGTTCCTGGATGCAAGCGGCCCCTACTGCCTGCTCAAGCCAGGGTTTGATCCCGCAACACTCGTTCCCAAACCGCCGGATGAAGGAGGCAACGCAAACGAAAACTAGGATGGGAGTACCCCACCCGAAAAGCCCCGCCCGGAACACCGGACGGGGCTTCCTTTTTTAGAATGATGGCAATTTAGCGCGCGTACTCTATAACACGCGTCTCGCGGATCACGTTGACTTTGATTTCGCCCGGATACTTGAGCTCCGCCTCAATCCTATCCGCAATCTCGCGCGCCAGCTCGTGCGCCCGGAAGTCATCCACCTTGCCCGGGGTCACGAACACGCGGATTTCGCGGCCCGCCTGGATGGCGTACGCTTTCTCAATGCCCTCAAACGAAGTTGCAATTTCTTCCAGCTCTCCCAGGCGCTGGAGGTACTGCTCGTACGTGTCCTTGCGCGCGCCGGGCCGTGCGCCCGAAACCGCGTCCGCAACTTTCACGATCACGGTCTCAAGCTGCTCCGGGTGGTCGTCGTGGTGCGAAAGACAGATCTGCGCCACCTCTTCGGGCAAGCCGAACTTCTTGCAGATGTCATACCCGATCTTGGGATGCCCGCCCTCAATCTCGTGGTCAACCGCTTTCCCGATGTCATGCAAGAGTCCGCCCTTGCGCGCGAGCTCAACGTTGGCACCGAGCTCTTCCGCGAGCAGGACCGAGAGGTGCGCAATTTCAACGGAGTGGGAGAGCACGTTCTGGCCGTAGGACGTGCGGTACTTGAGGCGGCCGATAATCTGCACGAGCTTGGGGTGCAAGCCCGCGACTCCGGCATCGTACGCCGCTGCCTCGCCGGACTTTTTCATATCAAGCGCAATTTCTTTTTTTGCCTGCTCTACGGTCTCTTCAATGCGGCCCGGGTGGATTCTGCCGTCAACCATCAACCGCTCAAGCGCCTTCTTTGCCAGGTGCCGCCTAATCGGACTGAATCCGGAAATCATGAGCGTCAGCGGGGTCTCGTCAATGATCACCTCAACGCCGGTCAGCTGCTCCAGGGTCTTGATGTTGCGGCCCTCTTTTCCGATGATGCGGCCTTTCATTTCATCCGAGGGCAAGGTCAGGGACGTGGTGGTGGTCTCTACGGCGTGCGAAGACGCGCACCGCTCCATTGCCAAAGAGAGCAGCTGCCGCGCCTTCTCGTCCCACTCGTACGAAGCAACTTCATCAAGCTTTCGCAGGCGGGTGAGCAAATCGTCCTTTGAGCGTATCTCTATGTTCTCAAGCAGAACGTTCTTTGCCTGCTCCTGCGTGAGGTTCGCGACTTTTTCCAGCTTTGCGAGCTGAGAAGCCTTAATGCCCTGGATTTCCTCTCTGGCAACATCCAGCTGCGCGTTTTTTTCCGAAATGGCGGTCTGCTTGTTCTCCAGATCCAAAAGCTTCTGGTCAAACAGGCTCTCGCGCTTTTCCAAGCGGTCCTGGGCGCTTGAAAGCTCGCGCCGGTGCGCTTCCTCATCCCGCTTTGCCGCCTCCATCACGGCGAGGGCCTTGTCCTTGGCATCAAGCAGGACTTCTTTTTCTTTTGATTTCGCCTCCTGGATAATCTGGAGAGCCCTGGCCTCGGCCGAAGAAACCGACCGCGTGGCCAAGAGCCTGCGCACGATGTATCCCAATACAAAACCACCTGCGCTTGCCGCAATGATGGTAATCAGGATGGTTTGGCTCATATACTATCTCTCAACCGCAGCCTTTCCGCGAGACAGTATGGATAGAAGATGGATTGATAGAAATCACGAAAAAACTAACATTCGCCGTAAGCGATTATTCAAGCATTTCCCGAGGGATTGCTATGAACATGATTTCTATGTTCTCGTAACGTTTTAGTAAAACCTAAGGGTTCCCTAACGGCAATTCTATCCAATACCATGCGAATTCGGGTATGACTGCGTAATTAATATTACGTATACCGAGCTTACCACAAAGAATTTCGCGTGTCAAGCGATGATTTTATCAATCAAGCCGTACTCTTTTGCTTCTTCCGCGGTCATGAAAAAGTCGCGGTCAGTGTCCTTCTCAATCTGGGCAATGTCCTTGCCCGTGTGTTTTGCCAAAATCTGATTGAGCCGCGCGTGCAGTTTGAGGATGTGTTCGGCCCGAATTTTAATGTCCGATGCCTGGCCCTCGGCCCCTCCCATGACCTGGTGCAGCATGATTTCCGAGTTCGGCA
>JACOVK010000032.1 GCA_016177305.1 Parcubacteria group bacterium
ATGCGCAGCGAGGACATGAAATGGGAAGTTTTGTATGACCCGACGTGGAGCGCCGTGAGGGAGTTGAACCCCCGACAGTCTCCATAATAGGGATCTGCTCTACCAGCTGAGCTAACGGCGCTCGTTTATAGCAATAAAACGATAACAAATAAAAGCGGTTTTGGCAAGAGAATTTGGTTGATTTATCTAGGTATTTTAGGTAGGATGACTGTGCCGAAAAAAAAGGCCTGCAACAGCTCGCCGGAGGGACCGCGCAAGCTGTTTTAGGCTCATTGACAATCTAGTTTTTCTCACTCACCCGTTTGGAAGGAGCAGTTGCAATGGCACACGACACCTGGCAGTCTCCCCTTATGGGGCGTTACGCGTCCAAAGCGATGCAGGGCGTATTCTCGGACAACATGAAGTTCAGCACTTGGCGCAGGATATGGCTGGAGCTCGCCCGTGCGCAACAGCAACTGGGTGTCACACAGGTCACGGACGAGGCACTCGCACAGATGGAAGTCCACCTCGCCATGACCGACGAGGACTACGAGGTCGTCCGGGTGCTTGAGAAGGCAAACCGACACGACGTGCAATCGCATGCCAACCGGTTCGGCCAGCTCTGTCCGGCAGCGGCGCCCATCATCCACCTCGCTGCCACCAGCATGGAGGTGGATGACAACACATACCTCATTGTGATGCGCGAAGCGCTCGGCATCATCGCACTGCGCGTCGCCAGGGTGTTGAGCCGACTCGCCCAGTTCGCGCACACCTGGCGAGACCTGCCCACACTGGGATACACCCATTTCCAGCCCGCAGAACCGGTAACTGTTGGCAAGCGCGGAGTTATGTGGGCGCAGGATCAACTGATGGACCTGCAGGCAATCGAACACCTGCTGGACTGGTTGCCGTTCAGGGGAATCCAGGGCGCCACGGGCACGCAGAACAGCTTCCTTGACCTCTTCAACGGCGACCGGGAAAAAGTGGTTGAGTTGAACCGGCACGTGACTGCTGCGTTCGGATTCAGCCGCCCGCTCAACATTACCGGCCAGACCTATACACGCAAGATAGACACGCGCGTGCTCATGGTACTGGCTGACCTTTGCGCGAGCATGCACAAAATGTGCACTGACTTGCGGCTCCTAGCCAACAAGAACGAAATAGAGGAGCCGTTTGAGCCGGGCCAGGTGGGTTCAACCGGTATGCCATGGAAGCAGAATAACATGCGTGGAGAGCGCAACTGCGCACTCGATAAAATCCCCGTAGCGCTCCTGTTTGGCGCACTCTTCACGCAAATGACGCAGTGGCTGGAGCGCTCCCTGGACGACAGCGCCGCCAGGCGCATCTATATCCCGGAAGCGTTCCTGGCAACTGACGGCGCGCTCCTGGTCCTGCAAAACGTAGTTGAGGGCATGACCGTGTACCCGGCCATGATTCGCCGCAACCTCATGGAGCGCCTGCCGTTCATGGCATCCGGACACATCATCAACGCCATGGTCCGCGCAGGCGGCAGCAGGGAGGAAACCCACGAGCGCCTGCGTGTACACTCCTGGAATGTCAGCAAGCGAATGAAGGAAGAAGGAATTGGCAATGACTTCTTCGCACAACTCAAGGCTGACCCGTTTTTCGCGCCGGTGCACGGCACGTTGGACGACATGCTGGAACCGAGCGACTTCATCGGCCGTGCTCCGGAGCAGGTTGACGAGTTCCTCTCTGTGGAACTCGAACCTGCGCTTGAGCCGTACAAGGACCAGCTGGAAGAAACCAGCGAACTGCACGTGTAACCCCGCACCCAACCAAGAGGAGAACCGCACCATGCCAAACGTACAAGTCGGCATCATCATGGGCTCCACGTCTGACAAGCCCGTGATGGAGAAGGCTGAAGCCATCCTAGACGAACTCGGGATTGGCTACGAGTCGGTCGTCAGTTCCGCGCACCGGAATCCGGAGCGCACTACTGCGTGGGCACGCGAAGCTGCTGACCGCGGCCTCAAAGTCATCATCGCCGGCGCAGGCCTCTCTGCCGCGCTTCCTGGTGTTGTGGCAGCGCACACTATCCTGCCCGTGGTCGGCGTGCCCATCGCGTCCGGCGCCCTGAACGGCGTGGACGCGCTCTACAGCATCGTGCAGATGCCGCCCGGCATCCCGGTCGCATGCGTGGGCATTGACAACAGCCGCAACGCGGCCCTGCTCGCGGCCGCCATGCTGGCGCTCAACGATCTGGAAATCGCGACAGCACTTGTGGAGTACCGCGATCAGTGGAACCAACCCGCACCCGAAGAAGGAGGGAAAGCATAGGCCATGCCTACACCCATTCCGAAAAACGTCGCCGAGTCCGACTTGAGCCGAAAGTTGGCCAAGGAAAAACTCATACGAGTACACCAGGGAAAGGTGCGCGACACCTGGACCCTGCCAAATCACCCAGGGCGCCTCCTGCAGGTGGCAACAGACCGCATCAGCATCTTTGATTTCGTGCTGAACGCGAAGGTTCCGCACAAAGGGGAAGTGCTCACCGCCATGACCATATTCTGGCTCCAGGAAGTGTTGCGCGGCTTCAGACACCACGTGGAGGAGCGCGGCGGGTTCGTCGATAACTACCTACCCGATACGCTATGCCACAACACCGACCTTCAGAGGCGGGCGCTGGTGGTGAAGAAGCTGGACATGCTGCCAGTGGAAGCCATCGTTCGCGGCACGCTCACCGGCTCCGGGTTCAAGAGCTACCAGAAGGACGGCACGGTCTGCGGCTTCGTGCTCCCCGAAGGTCTGCACGATGGGGACCTGATTCCAGATCCGATGTTCCCCTTGTTCACGCCTACCACCAAAGCGGTGGAGGGGCACGATGAGCACATGGATGCCACCGGAGTCATCAATCGGTTTGGCAGGCCAGTCTGCGACCTCTCCCGAGCCGCGTACCTAATCGCGTTCACCTACGCTTGGGAGCGCGGAGTCGTAATCGCGGATACCAAGTTCGAATGCAGCCGTGATGCGTTCGGCGACGAGATCATCACGCCAGATTCGTCCCGGTTCTGGGATCGGGATGAGTGGGAGGCAACCCGAGCTAAGGGTGTTTCCCCTACTCCCTACGACAAGCAGAGTGTCCGCGACTGGGGCAAGGCCATCGCCACACCGTTCGAGGGCATCACGGGCATCGGCAATCTCGATCCCGAGAACCCTGAACACGTGGCATTCGTGCACGATCTTGAGGTTCCGTCCGATGTCCTGGAAGTGGCGGCAAGACGGTATGAAACCATCTTCCGCCGCATCGTCGGCACAGAACTCCGCGGGTTCCAGGGAGTGCATATGCAAGCCAGCGGATGAAGAACGCTCAGCCGGATGAAAATCATGAACTTCACCATCCAAAATCCATCCACGCACTCCCGCAACCTCCTGCGCCGCGCTGGCTATGCCCTGCACGCGACCCGCGAGGGCAAAGTGAGCTACGTCAAACGGATCCACGGGGATGAGTACCCCCGCTTCCACTTGTATGTTAATAAGGAAGAGCCTGGCACGCTGATGGAACTCTCCTTGCATTTGGACGAAAAGCGGCCCTCCTACGAGGGACATACCGCGCACTCCGGGGAATACGAAGGCCCGCTGATAGAGCAGGAGCGGGACCGGATTTTTGGGACGCTATAGAGGAGCCGTGTGCCCGACAATTCTCCAAGGGAACGCACAGCCGAGTTACGCCTCGGCTGGTGCGGGGTGCTCTTCAGAATTGGAGGGCACACGGCTCCGATACCAATGTGCATCAACTGTGTAAAGCCCGTGAATTCCCTTGTCCCATCAAAACAGATACAATACCTACATGGCAGAACAAAGATACAATGTACCCGCCGGTGTGGCGGGCGCCAACACAGCAGAAAAACTGCCCCCGCAGAACCTGGAAGCCGAGCAATCCGTGCTCGGCTCCCTGCTGTTGAAACAGCTTGAGCTCGTGGGGGGCAGGGAGTATTTGATGGATTTGACCAATGCCGTGCCGAGCGCCGCAAACGTAGGGCACTACGCGCACATCGTGCGCAAAAAATCAACCCTGCGCAACCTCCTGTACGCGTCCCACCAGATCACGCAGCTCGGGTACGACGAGTCTGATGACGTGGACGCATTGCTGGACCAGGCCGAGCAGAAGCTGTTCGCCATTTCCCAGCGCTCCTTGCGCCAGAACTTCATCAGCATCAAGTCCGTCCTGCACGACACGTTTGAGCGCATTGAGAAGCTGCACCAGGGAGACGGCAGGCTGCGCGGCATCTCCACCGGGTTCTTTGATTTGGATGATAAGCTCTCGGGCTTGCAGGCATCGGATTTGATCGTGATCGCGGCCCGGCCTTCGGTGGGGAAAACCTCGCTTGCCATGGATTTGGCGCGCCACATGGCGGTTAGCGAGAAAAAATCCGTGGGCATCTTCAGCTTGGAGATGTCCAAAGAGCAGCTCGTGGACCGCCTGCTGTGCACCCAGGCCGGGGTGGAGCTGTGGCGCATGCGCACCGGCAAGCTCTCCCAGTCCCCCCAGCACGACGACTTTCCCCGCATCGGGCATGCCATGGGAGAGCTCTCCGAGGCCAACATCTTCATTGATGACGGCGCCAACGTGAACATCATGGAAATCCGCACCAAGGCGCGCCGGCTCGCCGCGGAACAGGGCTGCGACTGCATCATCGTTGACTACCTGCAGCTCATGGAGGGCCGGTCCAACCGGAACGGCGACAACCGCGTGCAGGAGGTGGCGGAGATCACCCGCGCCTTGAAATCCATCGCCCGCGAGTTGAATATCCCGGTGGTGGCGCTCTCCCAGCTCTCGCGCGCCGTGGAACAACAGCAGGGCGCCGCAATCCCGAGGCTCGCGCACTTGCGCGAATCCGGAACCATTGAGCAGGATGCGGACGTGGTGCTCTTCATTTACCGGAAATCCGCGGACCGCAAGTACCACATAGACGAGCTCTCCGCCGAAGACCGCAACCTCGCGGAAATCCACATCGCAAAGCACCGCAACGGCCCCACGGGCGTGGTAAAGCTCTTCTTCAACGAAAAGCTGGTTTCGTTCCAGAACCTCACCAGGCCCGGCTCACGCACGGCTGTTTCGGCTTCCGCTCCCCCTCCGATGCCCGATCCTGGCGCGCTTCCCGATGAAGTTGACGCGCCTCCCTTCTAAGGGTAGAATCAAGGCATGTTCAACAAGCTCAAACAGTTCAAAGAACTGCGCTCGCAGGCAAAAACGCTCCAGAATGCGCTCAAAGAAGAAACCGTTTCAGTGGAAAACAGCGGAGTCAAGATTACCATGGACGGCAACCAGGAAATCACTGCTGTTGACGTAAGCCCGTCTCTGCTTTCCCCGGAAAAAAAGCAGGATCTTGAACGCGCCATCAAAGTTGCTTCCACCTCGGCCATAGAAAAAACAAAGCGCATCATGGCAAAAAAGATGCAAACAATGGGAGGATTTGACCAGTTTGGCTTAGGCAACAAGCAGTAACCCACAAGGAGCTCCATGAGTTCCCTCCCCCCGTCAATCCAAAACCTGGTGGACCACTTCACGGCCCTGCCGGGGATTGGGCCGAAGACCGCTGAAAAGCTGGTGTTTTTTTTATTGCGCACCCCGGCCAAAGATTTGCACGACTTCGGCGCGGCCCTGGCAAGCCTCGCGGACAACGTGACCTTGTGCGTCCAGTGCCAGAACTTCACGGACACGGCGCGCTGCTCCATCTGTTCTAACCCGCGCCGGGACCAGGGAACCATTTGCGTGGTCGCTGACCCGCTTGACCTCATCGCGCTGGAGGAGACGCACAACTTCCGGGGCGTGTACCATGTGCTCGGGCATAACATCAACCCCCTGGAAGGCATCACCCCGAACGACATCCGCATCAAAGAGCTCATCGCGAGAATCCAGCGGCGAGAGCCGCCCATCAAGGAAATAATTCTCGGGCTTGACGCGAACAACGAAGGCGAAACCACATCAATGTACCTTGCCCGCTTGCTGAAAGCGTACCCGCTCACCGTAACCCGCATCGGCAAGGGCTTGCCGCAGGGCAGCGACATGGAGTATGCGGACAGCGTGACCTTGAGCAACGCGCTTCTCGGCAGGCGCGAAATCTAAAACAGCCCCGGGTATCGGTGGGCTGTTTTTATGCGGTGATTTTTTCAATCTTGACCTTGGTGTACGCCTGGCGGTGGCCGTACTTCTTGCGGTAGCGGATCTTGCGCTTGTACTTGATGACGTCAATCTTCTTGGCGCGTCCCTGATCCAATACCGTGGCAATGACTTTTGCTCCAGAAACGAGCGGCGTGCCAATGGTCAAATTCGCGCCGTCCGCATCACCAACCAAAAGCACTTCGTTGAATTCAACGCTCGCACCTTTTTCCGCGCCAAGTTTTTCCACCTTGATGGTGTCGCCTTCCGCCACCTTATACTGCTTTCCGCCTGTTCTGATGACTGCAATCATATTGCAAAAGTATACGCTCAATTGGCGGCTGTGTCAAGTATGGCGGAATCGCCTACTTGAACTCCATGTTCAGCTATCCAGCCCGCATTGACCTCAAGCGCCATGCCAGCGGGTGTGTTTGATTGAAAGCGCACCACTTCTCCGTCCTCTGATTCATACGGAACATTCTCCTGCATGCCGACCACAACCCCGTCCGCAATCCATACAACATCAAGCGGAAAGCGCATGCCTTTCATCCAAAAACTTCGCACCCTATTGTCGGGATACGTAAACAGCATGCCGCGGCCGCTTTCCAGCGAATCGCGGTGAGAGAGGCCGCGCACCTGCGATGCGAGCGTGCCGGCCACTTCCACAACCAATGAAGACCCGCCTATGGAGAGCGTTGCCTCGGTACGCGGCGCGGATGAATCACGCATATGCCAATTGGCTGCAAGCGCCGCCAAAGCCGCTAGGACAATGGCGATGCGAGCGAATGTGAACGTTTTCGCGACCATAACCCCAAAAGAATCATGATGCATACGAGCGCCGCGAGCAAGTACATTTTGCCCTGGGTCTGCACAAACAAGGATGCAACGCCGAATAAGGCCGCAAGCCCCCAGAGGAGCAGCACGCTCGCCCGATGCGAGAGCCCGGCAGTAAGCAAGCGGAAGTGCAAATGCTTGCTGTCCCCGATTGCGGGAGATCTTTTTTCCAGGAACACGCGGCGCACAATGACCCACCCAACGTCCAGAATAGGCACGCCCATCACCAAAAGCGCGGTGGCGACTTTTCCGCCGGAGATGATTGCCAAGACCCCGAGCATGAATCCGAGCCACACACTGCCGCCTTCTCCGAGGAATATCCTGGCAGGGTGCGCGTTCCAGAACAAGAACCCGGCAGCAGCTCCGGCAAGAGATACGGCGAGCAAGGCCACGTCAGGCTGAAACGTTTTATCCGAAAGCGAAAGCGCGAACAAAATGAACGCGCCAATCGTGGTAATGCCGCTCACCAGGCCATCCAAGCCGTCCAGCAGTTTGGTGGTAAACATCATTCCCAAAAGCCAGATGACCGTAAACACGTCAGCGAGCAGTACGAACGTGGCTGCGCGCCCCCTGAACTCAAACAGCTGCCACTGGAGCGCGTCCAGATGCCACAATCCCGCGCCCAAAGGATTGCTCACGAATACTATGCCCATGCCGCTCCCGATGACCACGAGTATGGCGATGGCAGGCGCCGCGAGCTGGAAACGTGCCCGCAGGCGGTAGCGGTCATCAAGAAACCCGCCAACCATGAGGGCTAAGCCCGCGGCGAACAGCCCCCCGAGGAACTGCGCGCTGACGTACCTCGCCGGCAGAACATCCGTAAAGAGCGTGATTGAACCGATGACTGCCCAGAACGACAAAAAAACAGCCAATCCTCCGAGAAGCGGAGTTGGCTTGGCGTGGATTTTGCGCGGCACGCCCGGAACGTCAACCGCGCGAAGTACTAAGGCAACGCGGCGAACCGCGATGGTCGCAAGCATGGCCGTGGCCGTTGACGCTAAAAAAATCAGCACATAGAGCATAGAACGCTACAGAGGATGCGCCTCAAGGTAGGTCGCAAGAATCAAAGCCGCTGCCGCGGGGTGGTCGCGCTCGCGCGGGAAAGACCCGGACGTAGTTGAGAAACGCTCATCCTGCTTGGTGATGGGCAAAGAGAGCGTCTTGAGCTTCTCAATAAATCCATCAACCATTCTGGTTGCCGCGCCCAGGCCCCCGGAAAGCCCAAGCGGGTAGCCCACCACAATGTGCTCTATGCCCTCGGCGAGGATAATCCGCTCCAGCTGGTCAATGAGGTCCGCGCCGTTCATCACGGTCCGAAACGGCACCGCGACCCGGGATGAGTCCGAGGCTTTTGCAAGCCCGATTTTTGCTTCGCCGTAGTCAATGCCTAAATAGTTCATAGGGTTAAAATGCGCGGCCCATGTTTCGTCACCGCCACCGTGTGCTCAAAGTGCGCGGCCCGCGTGCCATCCGCCGTGATCACGCCCCAGCCATCGGGCGCGGTTTTAACGTCATGGCCCCCGATCGCGATCATTGGTTCAATGGCAAGCACTGCTCCTTCTAGAATCTCCTCGCCTTCATGCGCCTTGCCGAAATTCGGAATCCTCGGCTCTTCGTGCACCGCGTACCCAACGGCATGGCCGGTGAGCTTGCGAATCACGCCGTATCCAAGCTTTTCCGCATACTCCTGGACCGCATGCCCGATGTCGCCGAGACGGTTGCCGACGCGGGCCTGGCTAATGCCCCGCTCCAAGCACTCGCGCGTTACCACGAGCAAACGCTCGTCTCGCTCCGAAATCTCGCCAATGGGAACGGTAATGGCATGGTCCGCGTACAATCCTTGGTACTCCATGCCCAGGTCCAACCCGATCAGATCCCCTTTCTTGAAGACCAAATCCTTGTGCGGAATGCCGTGCACCAGCATGTCGTTCGGGGAAACGCACAAGGCGTTCGGAAATTCTTCGCCGGGCTTGCCGAATCCTTTGAATGACGGGGTGCCGCCTGCTTTGCGGATCGCTTCTTCGGCGTACGCATCCAGCTCCATGGCATTCGCGCCGACAACGCACCGTGCCGCCAAACCTTTCATGATTTTGGCGAGGATGTGCCCGCAGTGGGCAAGTTTTTCAATTTCTTCGGGACTTTTTTGCTTCATGCGAGCTTGCGGAAGCTACGGTCAAGGTAGTACAGAAGGAGCACGCCTATTGCAATGCTTACGATGTTGCTCACCAGCTCGTAGCCTTCCAGCAGGTACTCGTCCAGCAGGTTCCATACGCCGCGCCACACCATGATGACCGCGACCGCGGAGAGGAGCACGTGGTAAAACTTCCGTTTGGGATGGTGGAAAAACATATGGTACGTTTTTAATTTTCTATTACGCAAAAATCTCCCGCACCGACTGTTCAACCGCATCAATGGACGGCGTGCCGTCAATGCGGTGCAACACGCCCTGCGCCTCGTAGCGCTCAATCAGGGGCTTGGTGTCGTTGTGGTACCAGTCAAGGCGCTTCTGGATTCCACTGGGCGTATCATCAACGCGCTGAATGAGCCGGGCAGCGCAGTCATCGCACGTTTCATCATCTTTCGGGGGATCGGTAATCATGTTATACACCTTCCCGTCCTTGGGGCACTCTCTGCGGGCCGAGAGCCTATGGATTGACTCTTGGTCCGGAATGTCAATCAAAATAACGTGCGAAGGCATGGCAACCGCGTCAGAAGCATCTGCCTGGCCCTGGCTCCTCGGGAATCCATCCAACACAAAACCTCCGAAAGCAGCCAGAGTTTCTTGCAGCTTACTTTTCATGAACGCGTTAATGTCATCATCATCCAGGTGTCCACCTGAATTGATAACTTCCGCAAACTGATTTCCCAGTTCACTCTTTGACGCGATTTCATCGCGCAACAGCTTGCCCGACTCAAGGTACGGGATTTCAAGCTTTTGCGCTAGCCGCTTGCCCTGGGTTCCCTTGCCCGACCCCTGGGGCCCGAGCAGGATGATGACTGGTTTCCTATGTTCCATGAGGCAACGCTCAATTAGAAACGTTCGTAATCCCGCATGATGAGCTGTGCATTAACTTGCTTCACCGTCTCAATCACCACGGACACCACAATCAAGAGCGAGGTGCCGCCGATGACCAAATTCGTGCCCGTAAAGTTCTGGAGGATGATGGGCAGAATCGCGATGATTCCGAGGAACAGCGCTCCGGCAAGCAGGATGCGGTTTGAAACCGTTGCCAGGTAGTGGCTGGTCTCGGCTCCGGGCCGGATGCCCGGGATGAACCCGCCCTGGCGCTGGAGGTTTTCGGCAATCTGGTCCGGCTTGAAGATGACTGCCGTGTAGAAGTACGTGAACGCGAACACCAGCAAAAAGTATACCACCCCATATACCGCGCCGTTCGGGTTGAACAAGCTGATTACGATGCCCGAAGCCTGCCGCAAAAAAGCGACTGATGATTCCGAGAAAAACTGCGCGATAAGCGGCGGAAACAAAACAATTGAAATCGCGAAGATGATGGGGATCACGCCGGCCTGGTTCACGCGCAAGGGCAAGTGGCTGTGCACGCCTCCGCCCATGGCCCCGCCGCGCGCGAACTTGGCGTAGGTGACCGGGATGTTGCGCTGGCCCTCGGTCATGAACACCACGCCCGCAACGGTTGCGAGCGCGATAATCACGAACAGGATGACGTTGATGAGCTGGGACGAGTCGTAGGTGGAAAACACCCGCAAGAGCGCCGTGGGAAGCCCGGCCACAATGCCCGCAAAAATCAGAAGCGAGATGCCGTTGCCCACCTTGCGCTCGCTCGCGAGCTCCCCGAGCCACATCAAAAACACGGTTCCCGCGCTCGCCACGAGCATGGTCATCACGAGTTGTACTGGAGCCATGGCGCCGAGCAGCGAAGCGCCGCCCGCGCCTCCGGCGCGCTGGAGGAAAACGATGGTGCCGTACGCCTGGATCAGGGCCAGGGGAACGGTCGCGAGGCGCGTCCACTGGTTGATCCGCTGCCTGCCCTGCTCGCTCTCCTTCTGCATTTCTTCAAGCTGGGGAACAATCATGCCCAAGAGCTGGAAGATGATGGATGCGGTGATGTACGGGCCCACGCCGAGCATGACCACGGAAAAATTCTCAAGCCCCCCGCCGGTGAGGATGTTCAAGAGCCCCAAAATCTGGTTGGAATTGAAAAAGGACTGCAGCCCGGAAACGTCAACCCCGGGAACCGGAATGTGCGCGAGCACGCGGAACACCACAAACACGAAAAGCACGAACAGGATATCGTTCCTGATATCCCGCGTGGAAAGGATTTGTTTAAGCTTTTGCGCTAGCATGGGATGGTATGCTGCTGCACGTGCCGCCGGCTTTTTGAATTGCCGCACGGGCGGCGCGGGAAAAAAAGTGCACGTTCACGGCGAGCTTCTTATCCAGTGTACCATTGTTGAGCACCTTTATGCCACCCGGCGCTTTGTGGACGAGCCCGCGGCTCGCGAGCGATTTGGGGGTGACGGTTTCGCCATCCTTAAAATGCTCGGAGAGAGCAGAGAGGCTGACAATCGCAATGCGGGCGCTTCGGCGCTTAAAGCCCCGCAGTTTCGGGGTGCGGATCAAAAACTGGTGGAACGCGCTGCGCCGGGCAATGCCGCGCGTGCCTCCGGATCGCGCGGTTTGGCCCTTTAAGCCGCGGCCAGAGTAGGTTCCCTTGCCTGACCCGGAACCGCGGCCAACGCGCTTTTTTCGGCGCTTCTGTCCCACGGGGCGCTTTTGGTTTGAGAGTGAATGTTCCATATGCTACTCCTTGTTTTCGGTTTCTTGGGCAGGCGCATTGGCGGCAGAAGCTGTTTCATCGGCAACAGGCGCTGATTCCTTGGCTGGTTTCGCTTTTTGCGCCCGCGGCTTGCGGAGCTTGGTGAGCGCTTTGATGAGGGTTTTCGCGTTATTCACCTTGTTGCTGCTTCCCATGATTTTGGCAACTACGTCGCGCACGAGCGCGAGCTCCAAAATCTGGCGCACCACGCTGCCGGCAATCACTCCGGTGCCCGGGGGAGCCGGCTTGAGCAAAATCTTGGCGGACGCGTCCCGGATGCGCACCTCGTGCGGAATGGTTCCGCTCTCCGTGATCCTGACCTGAATCAGGTTCTTTTTGGCGTCGTTGGTCGCCTTGCTGATGGCGAGCTGCACGTCCGCCCCTTTTGCGATGCCAATGCCCACCTTGCCCTTGCGGTCGCC
>JACOVK010000041.1 GCA_016177305.1 Parcubacteria group bacterium
AGCGCGCACGACTCGCTCAAGCGCGAGCTCGCGGAATTGGAACGTCAATTTCCGGAGTTAGTCACCAAGGACTCTCCGACACAGCGCGTGGGCGGCGAACCATTGCCGGAATTCAAAAAAGTGCGCCACGATGTCCGCATGCTTTCGTTGAATGACGCGTTTTCTCTCCAGGAGATTGGGGAGTGGGTAGCGCGCCTTGACCGCCACATGGGGCATGCCGTCAAGCGCGAGTTTTTCGCGGAAGTCAAAGCAGATGGTTTGGCCGTGAGTTTGATTTATCAAGACGGCTTGTTTGTCCAGGGCGCCACGCGCGGCGATGGCGCGGTGGGGGAGGATGTGACCGAGAATCTCAAGACCATTGACGCGATTCCGCTTAGCCTTGAGGCGCACGGCGTCAAACCGTTTCCCGGCGGGTCATTGCAGCGCGCCACTGATGCAGTCAAACAGGCGCAAAAGGGCCATGTTGAAATCCGCGGGGAAGTGTACTTAAAAAAGAAAGATTTTGAAGCGTTAAACCGCCGCCAGAAAAAGGATGATGCGAAACGGTTCGCCAATCCGCGCAACGTTGCGGCCGGCTCCATTAGGCAGCTTGACCCGCGCGTAGCGGCTTCCCGCAAGCTCTCATTCCTTGCGTGGGACGTGATAACCGGTCTGGGCCAGGAAACGCACGCCGAGGCGCACGCAATCGCGGAAGCTCTTGGTTTTCCGACAGCGCGGGTCAATGAGTACTGCAGTTCGCTGGAAGCTCTGGAATCCTACTATACGGGCATTGAGAAGAAGCGCGGAAAGCTGGATTTTAACATAGACGGCATTGTGGTTGTGCTGAACGACCTCATGGCTTACAAAAAACTCGGGGTTGTCGGCAAGGCTCCGCGGGGCGCGGTTGCATGGAAATTCAGCGCAGAGCAGGCAACCACGCGGGTACGCGATATTATCGTACAGGTCGGCAGAACCGGCGCCTTGACTCCTGTCGCAGTTTTGGAACCAGTCCACGTCGCGGGCACCACGGTTTCGCGCGCCACCTTGCACAATGAGGACGAGATTGAGCGTTTGGGAATCAGAGTCGGGGACACGGTCATTATCCAGAAAGCAGGGGATATTATCCCTGATGTGGTCCAGGTGCTTGCACGCTTGCGCACCGGAAAAGAGAAAGCGTTCCGCATGCCCGCGCAGTGCCCGGTGTGCGGGCGCAAAGCCAAGCGCGCCCCGGGCGAAGCGGCGCACTATTGCACCAATCGCGCCTGCCCGGCCAGGCACCGCGAGAATCTCTACCACTTTGTTTCCAAAAAAGCGTTTAACATAGATGGTTTGGGCCCGAAGATCCTTGACCAGCTGCTTGACGCGGGCTTAATCCGGGATGGCGCTGACATTTTTACGCTCCAACAAGAAGAGCTTCAGGAACTGGAACGCTTTGACGTAACATCCGCAGAGAACCTCATCAAAGCGATTGACGCATCACGAGAAGTTGATCTGGGGCGGTTCATCTATGCCTTGGGCATCCGCCATGTGGGCGAGGAGACCGCGCAGGCTCTGGCGCTGCACTTCGGGGCGCTTGGCGCGGTCATGGCTGCGTCCGAAGAGACATTACGCGCGGTGCCGGACGTGGGCGGAGTGGTTGCCGCATCAGTTGCCGAATACTTCAGCGACCAATCCCATCGCGCGCTCATTGGGCGCATCATCAAAAACGGCGTTGCGGTCAAAGGCGTCAAGTTGGTGTCAAAGAAACTTCAAGGCAAGACGTTTGTGCTC
Organism: Parcubacteria group bacterium; assembly: GCA_016177305.1. GTDB lineage: Bacteria > Patescibacteriota > Patescibacteriia > UBA2169 > UBA2169 > CG10-46-32. The sequence continues at coordinate 1,750 of JACOVK010000041.1, forward strand.
ACCGGCACGCTTGACTCGCTGACCCGCGACGAGGCAAAACAAAAAATCCGCCTCTTGGGCGGAGATGTCTCGTCATCAGTGAGCCGCGAAACCGATTACGTGGTGGCGGGCGAATCTGCCGGCTCAAAATTGGATAAAGCCGAAAAGCTCGGCATTAAAACCGTTGGCGAAGATGAGTTTTTGAGGATGATCCAGTAGCCCTGTCTACCCTTTGATGTATGGGTGTTTTTTGGTATACTTTAGAGGTGGTATGGCAGAAAAAATATCCAATAGTGAGGTGCAAAAGATAGCCCAGCTGGCCCGGCTTGAGCTTACCGATGCCGAGGTTGACCAGTACGCGAAAGAACTTTCCGCGATTTTGGGGTACATCGGGCAGCTTTCGGAAGTTGATACCAAGAACACAGCCATCACGTCCCAGGTGACTGGTTTGTCCAATGTCATGCGCGAGGATACGGTTGATGCGTGTGATAACCCGGAAGAGCTCGTCGCACTCGCGCCGGAGCACAAGGATGGACTGATAAAGGTGAAAGCAGTGTTTGATGCATAGTATGCGCATTGATATTCAAGAACTTTCCATTGCCTCGGCAAAACACGCGCTCGCGAATCAAGAATTTTCTTGCGTTGATTTGGTGAGTGCGTGTTTTGATAGGATCCGAAAGCACGACAAAGACGTGCACGCATTTTTGTCGTTGAACGAGGAACAGGCCTTGGAGCAGGCAGAAGCAGTTGACAGGAAGATTAAGAACAAAGAGCCTCTGGGTGCGCTCGCAGGAATTCCCGTGGCGGTTAAGGACGTGATTGCGACCAAAGGCATTCCCACGACTGCCGCATCAAAAATTTTAGAGCGCTATGTTCCTCCGTATGACGCCACGGTCGTGGAAAGGCTCAAAGAAGCCGGAGCCATCATCATGGGCAAGGTGAACTGCGATGAGTTTGCGCACGGCGCGTCAACCGAGAATTCGGCGTTCGGGCCGAGCCGTAACCCGTGGGACCTTTCTCGCTCACCAGGTGGGTCATCCGGCGGCTCCAGTGCCGCGCTTGCCGCGGGTTTTTGCTTGGCGGCTCTGGGCACGGATACGGGCGGCTCAACGCGCCAGCCCGCTGGGTGGTGCAACCTGTACGGCTTGCGCCCTACCTACGGCAGGATTTCGCGGTATGGATTGTTTTCCATGACCTCATCAACTGACACTCCCGGGATTTTTGCAAAAACGACAGAAGATACGGCGCTCTTGTTATTGGTTTTAGCTGGCCATGACCTGCTTGACGCGACTAGCCTGCCTTCGGAGGTTCCCGACTACCGGTCAAAACTGAATGAGCCCTTGAAAGGCATTGCCATTGGTTTGCCTAAAGAGTTTTTTGAGGATGTGTCTGACCCAAAATCCGCGGAGGTGGTGAGCCAGGCTATTGGCCAATTTGAAAAACTAGGCGCTGAAATCAAGCACGTTTCACTGCCGCACACCAAGTATGGCGTTGCAGCGTACTATATCATCACTCCTTCGGAGGTAAGTTCAAATTTAGGGAGGTTTGACGGGATTAGGTACGGCCATAGGTCAGATACGGCAAATACTCTGATGGAGGTGTACGCTAAGACGCGGGGAGAGAATTTTGGGCCCGAAGCAAAGCGCAGAATCATGCTCGGCACGTACGCGCTTTCCAGTGGGTACTACGACGCGTACTACCAGAAAGCCCAAAAGGTGCGCACCATAATTGCAGATGAAGTCAAGAAGGTTCTCAATGAAGTTGACCTCATCTTAACCCCGGTTTCTCCACATCCGGCCATCAAGCTGGGAGAGAAAGCAGATGACCCGCTTGCGATGTACTTGGAAGACATCTACATGTCAACCGCGGCGCTCGCCGGCATTCCAGGGATTTCCATTCCTGCCGGATTTGTCGGCGGGCTTCCGGTGGGGGTGCAGTTGATGGCAAAGCAATTGGATGAAGCAACGCTCTTGCGGGCAGCGCACCAGTACGAAAAAGCAACTGGCTGGACTATGCAACATGCAAAACTTTAACGCGGAAGAAAAACCAAAACACACATTCCGGAATATGGCGCTCGCCGTGCTTGCCGCAGGAGTAGTGCTGTATTTGATTTTCTTTATCATTCGGGTGCTCTCAATCCGAAGCCAGATTTTGTCCGGAGAATACAATTTTGACGAGTACGGCGCTCAAATCTCCGGCACCGGGGGAGCGAACTACGACCAATCAGGCACCTATGATGTGGTAACTTCGGATGACCCCTCGCTCGGGCCTGCGAGCGCTGCAGTCACCATCGTTGAATTCGGGGACTTTGAGTGCCCATTCTGCAGGCAGTCGTTCCCCATCATCCGGACGCTCACGCAGGAGTTCAAAGACGATGTGCGTCTTGTGTATCGCGATTTTCCGCTTGAAACCATTCATCCGAAAGCGCGCTTTGCGGCACTTGCGGGGTACTGCGCCGAGGAGCAAGGCCTGTTTTGGCCCTTGCACGACAAGCTGTTTCAGAACCAGGAAGACCTTTCCCAAACCGCAATCTTGGGGTACGCGAACCAAATTGGCATTGATTCGCGCATGTTTGCTTCCTGCCTTGGCTCTCAAGCCGCCCAAGATGAGGTCAGCGCGGACGCGGCAGCGGGAGAAGCCGCAGGAGTGCTCGGGACTCCAACTTGGTTCATTAACGGCATACGCGTTGCAGGCGTGATTCCGGAAGATATTTTTAGGCAGATTATCATTGAGCTCGCCAAATAGCATGAAAAAATACGCGCCGTACCTCATCATCTTTGCCGCGCTCCTGTGGAGCCTTGACGGGCTCTTGCGCCGCAATCTCTACAGCCTGCCGCCGGCGACCATTGTCCTGCTGGAGCACTTGTTGGGGCTTGCGGTTCTGGCGCCGCTCCTCATCAAAGAATTCAAGCGCTGGCGCGGCCTGTCGTCACGAACCTGGTACTCGGTTGTTGCCATCGCGTTCTTGAGCGGAACCATCGGCACCATCGCGTACACCGCGGCCCTGGGAAAGGTGAGCTACATCTCATTCTCCGTGGTCGTGCTGCTGCAGCAGCTGCAGCCCGTTTTTGCGATAACGCTCGCGGGATTGCTGCTGAAAGAGCCCCTGACCAAGCGGTTCATGGGTTTGGCGGTTCTCGCGTTCATTGCCGCATACTTTGTTTCGTTTCCGGAATTGCGCCCCAATCTTGCCACGGGTACTGGCACCATGCTCGCGGCGCTGCTCGCGGTTTGCGCCGCGCTCTCGTGGGGCGCAGGCACGGTGCTTGGGCGCTACGCGCTCTCGCGCCTTTCGTTCGTGTCTTTATCAGGATTGCGTTTTGCCCTGACCAGCGTGTTCGCGTTCCTGTTTCTGTACTCAACTGGCGATGTGCGGACCTTGGGCCAGCTTTCCGGAATCCAGTGGTGGTACGTGCTGGCAATCGTGTTCTCAACCGGGCTGGTGGCTTTGCTCATCTACTACCAAGGCCTTTCGCACGTTCCCGCGAGGATGTCCACCATCCTTGAGCTCGCGTGGCCCGTGTCCGCGGTGTTTGTTGATATGATTTTTTTCAAAAACACTCTTTCAGCCACGCAATGGATTGGCGCGCTGGCGCTCATTCTTGTTATACTAACCATATCGCGGGATGCGCGCTCCCTTGAACCAATCACCGAACCCGCGGGCCCGGAATCATGACGTTTGCGGGCACGATTGTTCACGGGTCAAAGCACGGCCGCACCATTGGGTACCCGACCCTCAACCTTGCGGTTACCGATGCAGTCAAGGCTGCGCTTGCGAAGTACGGGGTATACGCGGTAGCCGCAACGCTCGGTGGAAGGGAATACGCAGGAGCGCTGTTTTGGGGGATACGTTCGCTGTTCGCGGAGACCGAACCGGTCTGCGAGATCTCGCTCCTGGATTTCGGCGGGGATGCGTACGGGGAGGAGGTGGTTGTTGCGGTGCTCGCGTACATCAGGCCCGCGGTTGCGGTTACGGACAAGGGCCAGCTCAAGCAACTTATAAAAAAAGATATACAAGACACACAAAAAACATATGATCTATCTCGGAGCTGACCACGCGGGCTTTTCGCTCAAGGAAAAAATAAAAGCGCACCTGGAAAAGGCGCGCGTCCGATACGCGGATCTCGGGGCGTTTGCGTATGACAACGATGATGACTACCCGGAGTACGCGGTTTTGGTTGCGAAGAAAGTCGCCAAAGACCCCAAGGCTCGGGGGATTTTGGTGTGCGGAACCGGAAACGGCATGGCAATTGCGGCCAACAAAACAAAAGGTGTGCGCGCCGCGGTTGCCTGGGACTCGTACAGCGCGAAAAAAGCGGTCCAGGACGATGCCGCCAACATTCTCGCGCTTCCGGCACGGGACATTACGGAGCAGTCGGCGCTTGCCGTGGTTACGGCCTACTTGTCCGAAAAGCCTTCAGCCGCGGCGCGCCATACGCGGCGGGTGCATAAAATCAGGAAATTGGAACGGTAGTATGGTTGAAGTACTTCCGGCAATTTTGGAAAAAACATTTGAAGGCGTGCAAGAAAAGTGCGTGCGTTTGCGCGGAATCGCGCCACGCGTTCAGCTTGACATCATGGATGGCGTGTTTGTGCCGGAGGAGTCCTGGCAGGACTCCTCCGGGATATCGCAGCTGCCCGAGGGGCTTTTATTTGACGTGCACCTGATGGTTGAGCGGCCTGAACAGTGGGTCAATGGGTGGAGCCGGGACAACGTGTTCCGAATTACGTTCCACGCGAGCGCAACCTATGACGTGCTGCGCACCATCAAGCTGATTAAAGACGCCGGAAAAGAAGCGGGCGTGGCGCTCAATCTGGAAACGCCGGTCAGTGCCGTGTACGACATACTGGGCGAAATTGACTTGGTGCTCCTCATGGGCGTTCTGCCGGGCGCGCAGGAGCGCATGTTTAATCCCAAAGTCATTGAAAAGGTCCGTGAACTTCGGGAGCATGACGGCGCGGCACGGATCGGGGTGGACGGGGGAGTAAGCCCGTTGGTCGCGCCGAAGCTCATTGAAGCAGGTGCCAACGTGCTCGTTTCCGGCAGCTATTTGTTCGGGGAAGAGGATATTGCGAAAGCCATGGCGTCGTTGCGGGGATAGCGTATGGAACCAATCACCGACATCAAAACACTAAAAGCAAAAGCAAACGCCATCCGCCAGAATATCATACGGATGTTAGTGCAGGCGAAAAGCGGGCACAGTGCAGGCCCCTTGGGCATGGCAGACGTGTTTACGGCTTTGTATTTTAACGTTTTGAACCACGACCCCAGGCGTCCCTATTGGCGCGAGCGGGACCGTGTCATACTCTCATGCGGGCACATCTGTCCAGTCTGGTACGCGACTCTCGCGGAAGCCGGGTACTTTCCCAAACGCGAGCTCTGGACATTTCGCAAGCTCAATTCTCGTTTGCAGGGGCACCCGGAGTATCGGTCCATTGCGGGCGTGGAAGCGAGCGCCGGGCCCCTTGGCCAGGGCGTTTCTTTGGCAGTCGGCATGGCGTACGCATTGCGTAATTTTGCGAAATCAAACCAGCAGGTGTATGTCATCTCAAGCGATGGCGAACAGAACGAGGGCCAGACCTGGGAGGCGGTGCTGTTCGGCGCAAAGCACAAGCTCCCGAACCTCACCATGATCATGGACCGCAACAACATCCAGATAGACGGAAATACCGAGGACATCATGCCCCTGGAGTCCATCCGCGCCAAGTATGAGGCATTCAACTGGCACGTCCTTGAGATTGACGGCCACAACATCCCTGATGTGATTGATGCGTGCAACGCGGCAAAGGCAATCGTGGAAAAGCCGGTGTGCATCATCACCCACACCATTCCGGGAAAAGGGGTCAAGTTCATGGAAGGCAAATTTGAGTGGCACGGCAAAGCCCCGAACAGCGAGGAAGCTGCCCTGGCGCTAAAGCAGCTCGGGCTAACGGACGGAGCATATCAGTGATTATGAGAATCAACTCAAAACAAAAACTAAGCAAACGCCTCTTTTCAAAGAAGATTGCCATGGCGGCAACCCGCGGCGGGTACGGCGAAGCCTTGGTTGAGCTTGGCGGGAAGAACGAAAAGATTGTGGTGCTGTCCGCGGATTTGACCGAGTCAACGCGCTCCAAAGGTTTTGCGGAAAAATTCCCGGAGCGGTTCGTGGAAGTCGGGGTTGCGGAGCAGAATCTTGCGGGCCTGGCAGCGGGCATGGCTTTGGCCGGATACATTCCGTTTATGTCGTCATTTGCCGTGTTCTCTCCGGGCAGGAACTGGGACCAGATTCGCGTATCCATCTGCTATACCCGTGCAAACGTCAAAATAGCGGGCTCCCACGCCGGAATCTCGGTTGGTCCGGACGGGGCCACGCACCAGGCAATGGAGGACATCGCCATAACGCGCGTGCTGCCCAACCTGATTGTGGTGGTTCCGGCTGACAGCATTGAAACCAAGAAAGCAACCATGGCAATCGCGGAACTGGAAGGCCCGGCATATGTCAGATTCGGCAGGCCCGAGGTGCCGGTGTTCACCACCAAAAAATCGCCGTTTGAAATCGGGGTTGCGAACGTTTTGGCGGCAGGGACGGACGTTACCATTATCGCCTGCGGCCCAATGGTGTATACTAGCCTAGAGGCGGCTCTGGAACTCGGGAAGAAGCACGGGGTCAACGCAGAGGTCATCAACTGCCACACCATCAAGCCTTTGGACGTACCAGCCATTGCGGCTTCAGCAAAAAAGACCGGAGCAGTGGTTGCGGCGGAAGAGCACCAGATCCATGGAGGCCTGGGGAGCGCGGTCGCGGAAGCCTTGGCCGAACACGCGCCCGTGCCTATGCGATTCGTGGGCATGCCGGACTCATTTGGGGAATCGGGCGAATCCCAAGAGCTTTTGGAAAAGTACGGCATGACCAAGGAAAAGATTGTGAAAAGCTGCCTGGATGTCATTAAGCAGAAATAGGTATGTTGACTCCCACTAAAAAATTACTCCTCAAAGCGCAGGCTGGAAACTATGCGGTGGGCGCGTTTAATATCAATAACATGGAAATCGCGCACGCCATTATGGAAGCTGCGGAGCGCGAGGCTGCGCCCGTCATCTGCCAAACCTCGGAGGGCTCGCTTGCGTACGCGGGCATGGATATGCTGCTTGCCATCGGCCGGCAGCTTGCGGTTGCGTCAAAAATTCCCATCAGCTTGCACCTGGACCACGGCAAACATCCGGAGGTTGTCAAAGAAGCAATCCGGGCCGGCTATCAGTCCGTGATGTATGACGGCTCTGCTCATCCGTTTGCGAGGAATGTTGAAATCACGAGTGAAGTTGTCAAACTCGCGCACCAGGGCGGGGTCAGCGTGGAAGCGGAGCTTGGCGCGCTTTCCGGCATAGAAGACTTTGTGACCGTTCGGCAACGAGACGCGCACCTCACCAACCCCCTGCAGGCGCGCGAGTTCGTGAAAAAAACCAGGTGCGACTTTTTGGCCATTGCCATTGGCACGTCCCACGGGGCGTACAAGTTCACGGGGCGCTCAAAGCTTGACCTCTTGCGGCTCAAAGAAATCCGCTCGCGCGTCAGCGTTCCGTTGGTCTTGCACGGCGCGTCCAGCGTGCCCAAGAGCCTGGTCAAGCAAGTGGAAAAGTTCGGAGGTGATTTGGGCAAGCCCATGGGCGTGTCTGATCGTGACTTACGGCAGGCCGTCAAAAACGGGATTTGCAAGGTGAACACGGATACGGATGTGCGGCTCGCGTTTACCGCAGGCATCCGGAAAATTCTCAAGCGAGAGCCGGACGAGTTTGATCCGCGCAAGTTGCTTGCTCCCGCGTATGAGGAAATGGTCGCGGTTATACGTTGGAAGATAAAATTATTAGGTTCAAGCAATAAAGCATAGTGGTATATACAGTAGCGAACCCGCAACAACCTCCGATTCAGCAGGGCACCCCGCGCCAGCCGAGGCGTAACTCGGCTGCGCGTTCCCTGGGTGAATCGTCGGTTATTGCGGTTTCGCTCACCCACCAAGCCTATGAAAAAACCATTGGTTGTCATTGTCCGCAACATACCTAAACAGGGATTGGAGGAGCTGTACAAGCACTGCCGCGTCATCATGCACAAGGACAGCACGCCGCCAACACGTGCGCAGCTCTTATCATACGCAAAAAAAGCGGACGCCATAGTGACGGTGCTTACGGAAAAAGTTGATGCAGAGCTCTTTGCGGCAGGGAAGAACCTTAAAATTGTGGCGAACTATGCCGTGGGCTACGACAACATGGACGTCTTGGCGGCACACCGAGCCGGGGTGTACGTCACGAACACTCCCGGGGACCTTGGCGCTTCCGTGGCCGAGCATGCCATGGGAATGATTCTCGTCCTCTCAAAGAAGATGCTCCAGGGCGATTCGTTTATACGCGCCAACAAGTACAAGGCCTGGGACCCGAACCTGCTTTTGGGCAATGATGTGCGCGGCAAAACATTGGGCATCATTGGGGTGGGGAACATCGGGTCAGCCTTGGTTAAGATCGCCCAAGGCGGGTTTGGCATGAAGATCCTGTATCACGACATCATCCGGAACAAAAAGATTGAACAGGAGCACCAGGCAAAGCGCGTTTCGCTTTCGGATCTTCTCAAAGCTTCGGACGCGGTTTCGGTGCACGTTCCACTGCTCCCGGCAACGCGCCACCTCATCAGCGCAAAAAAGTTGAACATGATGAAGAAAACCGCGGTCCTCGTGAACACCGCGCGTGGGCCCATTGTTGATGAAAAGGCCCTGGTCCGCGTATTGCGCGCGAACAGCATCGCAGGCGCGGGCCTGGATGTGTTTGAGTTTGAGCCTAAAACGGCGCCGGGCTTATCAAAGCTTCCGAATGTCGTCCTGACCCCGCATATCGCGTCTGCGACCGTTGAAGCTCGGACACAGATGGGAGAGATTGCCAGCCAGAACATCCAAGACGTGCTGATCCGCAACAAAAAGCCGCGCAACGCGCTGGAGGCATAGGCATGGTCAACATTCTCCACACTTTTAATCCCGAACCGATTGCATTTTCAATCGGCCCGTTTGGCGTGCACTGGTACGGCCTGTTTTTGCTTGCGGGAATTCTTGTGGGGTACTGGCTCGTCGGCACGCTTGCCAAGCGGGGAGGCTTGTCCTTGGAAATGGCCGGGTCATTATACGTCAATGCGCTCATTGGCGGATTCTTCGGCGCGCGGGCCTACCACGTGGCAAGCGATTGGGGATTCTACGGCTCAAATCCGGATCAAATCGTTGCGGTGTGGAACGGGGGGCTTGCCATCCACGGCGCCATGCTCGGCGCGCTCGCGGTCATCATGTATTACGTCAAAAAACGCGGACTCAATTTTTGGAAGCTCGCGGATTTGTTCGCGTTGCCCGCGATCCTGGGACAGGCAATCGGCAGGTGGGGAAACTACTTCAACCAGGAGCTCTTCGGCGCTCCCACAGATGCTTCCTGGGGCATTCCCATCAACCCAAAAGGCCAGATGGATTGGTATTCTGGTTGTACATCGGATTGTATTCCGCGGGGCGCATTATCGTTGAGTCATTCAGAATCAACGAGGCCGCAATGGTTGGTTCTCTGCGGCTGCCGTTTTTGGTG
>JACOVK010000048.1 GCA_016177305.1 Parcubacteria group bacterium
GAGGTATATGAGGGTATGATAGGGAATCATTAATCTGGGGTCGTCTAATGTTAGGACAGCGGCCTTTGAAGCCGTGAATCGGGGTTCAAATCCCTGCCCCCGAGCCAGAGTTTCACAAGAGCTGAAAGGCTTTTTTTGATGCGGGCTTGCGTTTTTTAAGGAAGTATGGTATATTATTTTTGCTCTTTGAGTTTTGCGAAAAGATGTCTTCACACCAAACCCGTTATGGAGGGTAGGCGATGACAGGAATGATGAATGACTGGATGAGCGAGGGGCCGCCCATGACCATCCTGGTCGTGGATGATGAGGAGCCGGTGCGGACTTTCGTTTCAACAGTCTTCCGGCGTGACGGATACCAGGTACTGTCCGCGGACAGCGCGCTCCGCGCCCTTGAGTTGTGGCGCGAGAATCGGGAGACCGTAGACCTCGTGGTTACGGACTTTCACCTCGGACGTCCGACCGCGGGTGCGCTCATTGACGCCATCCGCGCCGAAAGCGGAATCTGCCCGTTCCTGGTCTTGACCGGCGCCATGAGCGAGGAGGAGCGCGCGGCAGTGGGTCCCAAGGTCGTCGGGATTCTCCACAAGCCCGTGAGGCATGCCGAACTGCTCGCCGCGGCAAGGCGGGTCTTGTTCGGGGTTGTTTCCAGAGAGTAGGCAGTTTCCTCTGCCGAACTCTTGGACGTTTTTTCGGGACGGGTGCATTCGCGCTCGTCCTATTTTTTTGTCCCAAATTTTGGTGTATACTGTACGTGTGGACAAACATCAAAAACAAAAAATGGTCGCGGACGTCAAAGCCGCGCACCAGCGCGGCGAATCCCTGGAGCAGTACCACCACGCGGGCCGGGGTTCGTACCTGCGCAACATAGTGTACGGCGCGAATGACGGAATTGTGACCACGTTCGCGGTGGTTGCCGGAGTCGCGGGCGCATCTCTTGATGCCAAAATTGTGCTCATCCTGGGGTTTGCAAACCTGCTTGCGGACGGGGTTGCTATGGCAACGGGCAATTTTTTGGGCACGCGGAGCGAAAACCAGCTCCAGGCCAAAGAGCGCCGCATGGAGGAGTGGGAAACAGTGAATGTTCCGGATGAGGAGCGGAAGGAGATTGAACACATCTACCGCACAAAAGGGTTTACGGGCAAGGAACTCGCGAGCGTTGTTGCAACCATCACCGCCGACAAAAAACTGTGGGTGGATGAGATGATGGTGGCGGAGCTCGGCATCATTCCCGGAGAAGAGGAGAGCCCCATCAAGAACGGGCTTGCCACGTTTGTTGCGTTCATTGTTGCGGGCATGCTTCCGCTTCTGCCGTACGTGTTTGGCGTCCAATTCGGAAGCACATTTAACACTGCAGTGGCCATGACCGCGTTTGCGTTGTTCGCAGTGGGCGCGGCCCGCTCGGCCGTGACCAAAGAGCACTGGCTGGTGAGCGGGCTTGAGATGCTCGGCGTTGGCGCTATTGCCGCGGTCTCTGCCTATGGAGTAGGTTATTTGCTCCAGGGCCTGGCATAGCTGATTTTAACCTAAAATTAGGCAAAAATTACCTTATAGCAATCAAGTTGCTTGACTTTTTTTATATTTTCTGGTATGATGACATCTATTTTGGGTCAAATTGGGGTATACTGCCTTCGGCCCAAAATGGGCATACAAAACCGGTCATTGATAATTCCTTTTCTCACTGGTACATCGCTGGCCTAAAAGGCCAAGGAGGCAAACCATGCGACAGATCGTCGCACTGTTTTTCGCGGCCGCGATTCTCGGATGCGCGGACCGTTCGGACAAAGGCGATACGGTCCTGGGTCCGGCAAGCGAGCCCGCATACAAGCTCGCCGCACTGCCGCTGGAAAATGCGGCCCTGCAGCTGTCCGATCTCGCTGGCCGGGCCCTTACGGGCCGGGTCAAGGTTGATGGATTCCTGCGCGAGACGCAGGTCATTGGCGGAGTTCCAACTGTAGTTGAGACCCGCTTCGCCACCATCACCGCGCAGGCGGACAAGACGTTTTCGTTTTTTGTTCCGGGAATCCCGGCTGACGGAGACGGCAACGGCATCGTGGACTTTGACGACTTCTTCTTATTCGCCGACGTGTTCACTCTGCGGGAAGGGGAAGAGGGGTACAATCCCGTCTTTGACATGGACGGGAGCGGCATCGTGGACTTTGATGACTTCTTCCTGTTCGCGGACAACTTCGGCAGGAGAAGTTCGCGTGCCGCGGGCAAGCCCACTGGTATCGCATCCCCGGTTTCATACGAGGATGCGCCGCAAGGCCGCATGTCCGAGGAGTCGTTTCGGGCTGCGTGGGACGCTCTCCATGAGCGCCTCAACATGCCCGAGCCCGCTGGAAAGGCTTTGCAGGATTCGGAGCCGGAGTACCGGTTCCATGTCCAGAGCCTGGAGTCGCCGCCCGCGTTTGCGGCGTTTGACGTTATCATCAAGGGTTCGTTCCCCGCACCCGGGGAGCCGCCGCGAGAAATCGTGGTTACGCCCGCGGGTCCGGTGACGAGCATCACCCGGGCGTTTTTCGTAAGCCCCCAGGACACGACGGTTGCCTACGGCCAAAGCGCTGTGGCACGGGGCCTCCTGACGGTTCTGTACGACGGGGTTCCGAGCCTGGTGCAGGCGGTTTCGCCCGCGCCGGCCTCAAGGGACACCGTTGCAAACGCGGACGGTACGTTCCGCGTGGTTGCGAGGTTCTCCTACGAGGGCCTCGCGGCGGTTCAGGCCATCACGGTCCTGGCGCCACCGCCCCCGCCGGACACCACGCCCCCGACGATTGCCATCCAATTCCTTGCGGGCAACGCCCGTCTTCGTGTCACCGTGAGCGACAACCGCGCGTCCCAGCTTTTGGTGAGCATCACCGTGGCAGGACGCGTGGTTTCCGAGTCGGCGTTGCAGGAAGCCGGAACACCGGCTGACTACAACACTGGCCTCGTGTACGACGAGGCCACGCCGTGGCGCACCAGTGCGGTTTCTATTCAGGCCAGCGATGGCCTGAACGAGGCGGCGCTGGACACTGCGGTGGCGTTGGAGGACATGGTCCCGCCCGCAGTCACCATCGCAGACGGCGGCTCCATGGCTCCGGACGGGAGAGTCAGCCTCTCGTTCACCGCGGACGAGGATCAGTCCGGCGTTTCGCGGTCCGCCCCGGCGGTCTCGGTTATGGCTCGGTTTCCGGATGGCACCGAAGCCGCAGGCACCTACTCGTCGTTGAGCAGGTACGGCGTGGCAGGCGTCAGCGGAACTGTTGCCTCGTCGTTCGGTTCGCCGAACACCGGCTCTCCGCGCAATGTACAGGTTTTCGTACGAGTTGCGGATGGCGTGGGCAACACGGGCGAGGCTTCAGTCACGCTCCGCCAGAACACCGCCTCTACTTCGTCCCCGGCAACCGGAGGCGGGGGAGGCGGCGGAGGCGGAGGCAGTTCTGGCAGCTCGGGTGGTAGCAGCGGAGGCGGCGGTGGAGATACTACTCCGCCACCAACCAATGTCGCGCCGAGCCTTTCTGGCGCGAGCGCCACAGTCGGAGGCAATCCGATCAGCGGCGCCATCTCTGCGAATACCGCGGTCACGTTCTCGGTGAGCGCGTCCGGCACTCCCAGTCCCACAGTCACATGGGAAGGCCAGCGCAACGGAGGCGCGTGGGAAACGCTCGGGACTGGAAGCACTATGTCCCGGACATTCCCCAGCGCCGGAATCTGGAACGTCCGGGCCAACGCCAGCAATGGTACAAACCCGGACGCGAGTACCACGGTCCTGACCAACCAAGTGGTGCTCGGCTCTCCATAAGCACAAAACTAAAATGTTCTTCAACCCCAGGAAAGGGGAAACCAAGAGGCCGGCTGTCAAGTTTGATAGCCGGCCTTTCCTTTTTTAGCGAAAATATGGTCTATTCGTGGGCCCTTGACATTTTTTTATAAATAGTGTACTGTGACATCTTATCTCAAAACAGGTTTGTGCAGGTATTAATTCTCGGATAGAATACCTAGGCGCTTGGAAACATGAGGCTAATCGCCCAAAAACTCATTTATTCGCCCCTTATCGTTGCCATGCTTATCGCATCTGCCATTATTGGGGTTGCGGTTTCCGCAAACAACGACATTTTGATTGGCGCAAAAGTGTGGAAAGCCGGCATGGTTGACTGGAGCAACAGCATCACCGTAGAGCCGGGCCAGGAGTTCAAAATCACGCACTATGCGGTTAACGTGGGCGCAACAAACGTCACCAATGTGCGTTTGGTTGATGAGCCCGGATCAAGCACTGCATACATTGATGATTCAACGTACCAGCTTGCCGCAGACGGCGCCACCTGGAATGCCTTGGCTGATGATGGCACCTCATTTTTTGATGGCCTGGGCTTGAATATCGGCGTACTGGCTCCGTATGATTTTAAGAACTACAAGTACACGCTGAAGGTTCAAAATTTTGTGCCACAAGGAACCACTTCGCTCGCATGGACCGGGCCAACGCTCTATTTCACGGACGCAAACGGTGCAACAAGCAAAGCGAGCATGGAAACAAATACGGTTACCATCGCCAACGTTCCTGCCATCTCATCCTTTTCCGTCAACACCAACACCTACAAGCTGGGTGATGTGATTACCGCAACCGCGGTTGGTGCCGCGGGCAAGATCAGCCACGTTGAGATTGGTTCAATCTCATTCAACCTCGGGGGCAGCGGAACCAACTATTCCGGAACCTACACCGTGCAGGCCGGGGACAGCGTTACGGCAACCCCCCGCATATTTTTTGATAACGGCAGCGGAACCGGTTCCTATCGGGACGCGGCATCAAGCGTTACCATTGACGGCATCGCGCCTCCGGCGCCGACCAACCTTAGCGCGAGCGTAAACTCCGGCACCTTGGTTGCGACCATCACTTGGACCGCAGCAAGCCCGTCAACGGACGTTTCCCAGTACAATGTGTACTCAAACAACGGTTCAGGTTCTATCAACTACGCTACTCCGGTTACCACGATTGCGGTTGGCACCAACCAGTATATTACTCCGGCGCTTACCGCGGATTCTCTCTACAAGTTTGTGGTGCGATCGCGGGATGCGGCCGGCAACATTGAGCAAAATGCCAATTCCGTAAACGCGGCTACGGACTTTACGCCTCCAACGCCTCCGGTTTCTTTGGCACAGCCTATTGCAGCCAATGATACGGTGCTTAAGTTTGGTGTGGGAAACAACCTCGTGTTTGTATGGTCGCCTTCGCTCTCAAGCGATGTGGCGCGCTACCGCGTAGAAATTGACGATACCACGGACTTCAGTTCCATCATCGCAAGCCTGGAAACTGCAGGAGTGGGCACCACGCTGACCGCAACCTCCACTATGGTTGCACTTCCGGACGGCGCCTATTCCTGGCGCGTGTCCGCCATTGATGACGCGGAAAACGTTTCCACGCCAACCGTAACTCCGGACAATACTTTTGAAATTGATACGGCCAACCCGTCCAATGCCGTAAGTTCGCCGGTTTCAGGAAACCACATTGCGGGCAATTTTACGGTTGCCGGAACCGCAGCAGATGCGGGCACGCACATGGCGGTTTCAGGATCAACAACCGGCATTGCAAAAGTTGAGGTGTTTTTGCAGAATTTTACCGCAAACCCGGTCCAGTACTGGAATGGTGCAGCCTGGGTTGGGAGCGTTACCTGGCTTACCACAACGAGCGCAGATGATTTCCTTACCTGGAGCTATAGCTTTACGCCCACCATCACGGACGGCAACACGTACGTTATGGGAGCGCGCGCCACGGATGAAGCTGGCAACACCGGCGACAGCGGCCTGGTAACGCTCACCGGAAACACCTCAAGCCCGAACGTAAGCATCACAGCTCCGGCAAACGGCTCCTACCAGGCGGGTGCCGTGGCTCTTGCAGGCACCTCAAGCGACCCCGGGGGCACTATCATCTCCACTGTTTCCATTTCCATTCAGCGCTCAAACGATTCCCAGTATTGGAACGGCGCCGCATGGGTAGGCGCGCTTGCGTGGAACACTGCAACCACGGCAAACTCATTCGCAAACTGGACATATACCTTCACTCCTGACGGGAGTACACCCGAAGGTGCTACGTACACCATCAGGGCGCGCGCAACAGACGGAGTGTTTGGCACGCCGAATACAGGCACATCCGCGGCAGTAACCACCATCAAGGACACTACCGCTCCAACAGTCGCCATCACGAGCCCCTTGGCCGCGAACTCTCCGTTTAACGCCGCAAGCTGGGACGCAGCCAACCCCATCGCCGGAACCGCGTCAGACGCACTTTCTGGCGTTGCGAGCGTTGAAGTTACCATCCAGGATTCTAGCTTCAACCACTGGAACGGAACTGACTGGACTTCTCCGACCGTAGTCTGGCTCACGGCCACGTCATCTGACAATTTTGCGACGTGGAAGTACATTAATGCAGGCACTGATTTCATCCCGAACAAGGATGATTCATTCATCGTGTATGCGCGCGCAACGGACAATGCCATCAGTACTCCGAACACAAGTACCGCGGTAGACGAGTTAGTCACCTATGATACGACCGCGCCCGCGGTTACGAACGCGGTTGCCACCAACTCAACGGTGAACAACATCACCACTCTCATCAAGAACGGGGACGTATTCATCTTATCCGTGTTCATTAATGATTTACTGCAGGCTGGCATGGGTGTTGGTGATATCACCGCAGACATCTCCGCAATCACTGGAAACGGCGGCGACAACGCGGTTGTCCCGGCATCCTACAATACTGGAACCGGGGAAGCAGTGTGGAACTTCGCAACCGCGGCCGGAACCGGCAACGGAAACCTTGCGGTAAGCATCACCGCAACTGACCCTGCGGGCAATGCCGCGCTTTTCACAAACAACGCCGTCATTGTGGCGGACAACACGGCGCCGGCCATTGCGCTCGGAACACTTACTGCGCCTTCTCTCGCCGGGATTGCTTGGGCCGGAGGTTCCAGCCAGAACGTCACATGGACTGCCGGAGACATTGCAGACGCAAACCTTGCCGCAAACCCGATTACTTTGGAATACTCAACTAATGGTGTTGCATGGAATCCAATCACAGCAAATGAAGCGAACGATGGAACCTATGCCTGGACCGTTCCCTCAATCAACTCAAACACGGTTTTGGTCCGCATTACCGCAGCTGACCAGGTCGCAAACACGTCAAACGACGTTTCAAATAATCAGTTCACCATTGATTCAACTGTTCCAACGGTTCCAATGAATGCCCTAACTAGTCCGAACGGAGGCGAAGCGTGGAAGCAGGGGACCGTGCAGAATGTCACCTGGAACAATGCCGCAATCACGGACAACTTTAACTTGGCCGCGAACCCAATCACTTTGGAGTACTCAACTGACGGCTTAAACTGGAACCCCATTGCCGCAAACGAAGCGAACGACGGCACCTATGCCTGGACCGTGCCAATTATTGATTTCACCACGGTCAAGGTTCGCATCACCGCAGCTGATGCCGCGGGAAACGCGGCAGCGGACCAGTCAGACGCGAATTTCGCCATTGGCTTGCCTCCGGTTGTTGTTGAGGCGCGCGCAATGAGCAATACCTTGATTGAAGTTGAATGGAATAAATCGCTCGCATCCGCAGGCGCGTTTGCCAATTACACCGCAACCGGCATCACTGCAACTGCTGCCGCAATTTCCGGCGGCAACGACAAGATTGTCAATCTCACCGTCAATGCCCTCAATAACACCGGCTTTACGGCAGCTGACCTCGCGGTTGCCCTTAACACGGTTACTGACACGTTCAACTTCCAGAATGAGGCCTTGGCAGGCCAAAACATTGTTGACCGCCAATCACCAATCACGAATATCCCCGCTTCCTATCCGAACCAGGATCAGCTGATTGTTGATGACAAGCCCGGTATCCGGATTAGCGTAAGCGAGGCGCCGGACCCAGCCACGGTGTTCAAAATGGACAATGTGGGCCAGGCGTTCGGGTACAATGCCGCAACCAAAGAGATTACCTTCACCCCGGCTCTCGCGATTGCCGCGGGCAAGCACACCATCAGTTTGGATTTAATAGACGCGGCTGCTAATGCCGAAGCGAACCGAACCTGGGATTTCTGGATTGACCAGTTCAAGATGTCCGTAACCGCGAATCCGATTTCCTATACGTTCAACGGCAACCTTTCGGATGAATCTTCTGGAGCTGAACAACAGGCTGTTTCAGTATCCACATTCGGCGCTGGGTACACTATTTACGCGCGCTTTAATCCCGATCTCTTGGACGGCTCTGGCAATGCTATTTCTGATATTGATATCAAGCAGTCTGCTCAAGCGTGGGCAAGCAAGATTGATTTGAACGGCACAAACCTTGTTTCGGTTATCGCAGTCGCAAAGCCGGGGACCCCGTACGGGGCGGCCCAGCTTGATACCTATACCTTTGATTTGCGCGCCACGATTCCGGGCATTGCCCAGGCAGCAGGGGATTACTCGGGCACGCTTGAGTTCATAGTGGTTCCCGAATACTAACATCTTGCGTGAGCACAGATGGTTGTTCGTCAGGAATGATGCACAGCCACCTGCGCTCACCTTATCAGTAACAGCGCAGGATTAATAAGCCATTACCTACAAACGTTGAAATGGAGCGTGCATGCCCCGAACACGGGTCCCCGCGAAATTCTGAAAGAATTTTATGGGTGTGCCTAGGGGGCTTCGCACAGTCTACCTAAAAAGGCAGATTGAGCCCGAGCCCCTTCTCTAAAAGAGAGGGGGCAGAAAGCTCCGAGGTCGAATTTCAACCGAGTAATGGGAATATAAGGAGAAATGATTATGAATAAGATTATTGCATCCTTGGCGGCATTTGCGCTGGTAGCGGTTACCGTTATCGGGCCCGTGAATGCTGCTGGCGTAGCCATCACGGTTACATCGCCTGACCGCCAGACCTTTACCGTGGCATTGCCCGCGGGCGTTGATCTTGAAGCCGCTGATGTCATCACGCTCAAGATCACGACTGCGTCAAACGGCAACGCGGTTGACCTTTCCGGCAACGCAGTGACCACTGCAACGCTCGGCGCTGGCGCAGCTGAAACGCTCACCAACGACGGGGACGCAAACGGCGTTATCGTCATCACCGAAGGCGGTGACGACGAAGCAGCCGGCGCAGACCTGGTCTTTGCCTTGACTTCGGCGCTTACCGACAACACCGCGTACGTAGTGGCCTACTCTGACACAGACAGCAACTTCAGCGCTGCGATTGTCAGCTTCGGCACTGCGAGCACGGTTGCGGTTACCGCAACCGTTGACCCGGTGCTTACCTTCAGCATTGCCGGCGGAAACGTGGACTTTGGTTCACTGAATCCGGTTGGCGACAATGTTGCGGCAACGCAGACCACGGTTGCCTTTAGCACGAACGCGACGAGCGGCATCGTGCTCTCCGGCAGCGCCGTGGGCGGCGACACGGGTACGACCGCGGGTGCGCTCGGCATTGCGGGCAGCACCTCGGTCATCCCGGCAATTGGCGGCGAGACTAACCCTACAGCGTTCAACGATGCGGCTGAATACTTCGCTGTTGACTTGCAGGCCCTGGCGGCAACCGCCGGCGCGGTGAACGCTGACAACGCGTTCTCAAGCGCCGACAACGGCACCGCAGACCGCGCAAACGCGCTTTCCGGAGTTACGGCGCTGGTAGGGAGCGTGCTGGACCCGGTAGCTGCTTCGTTCAACGTCCGCTACCACGTCGGAATCGTTCCGACAACTGATGCTGGTTCATATTCCGGCACCGTGACCTACACTGCAAC
>JACOVK010000036.1 GCA_016177305.1 Parcubacteria group bacterium
ATTGAACGCGGTGAAGTTTTTGACGGTCCCACCATATCGGGTTTATACCTGTTTATGCTATCTCAAAAAGACGTATGAATATACTCGTCACCGGCGGAGCCGGATTCATCGGCTCCAACTTCATCCGCTACATTTTACAAAACTATCTCGAGGATAGCGTGGTTAATTTTGACAAGCTCACGTACGCCGGAAACCTGGAAAATTTGCAGGAGTTTAAGGATGACAAGCGCTACTCTTTCATAAAAGGCGATGTGTGCGACTATGATGCGGTCGCTGGCGCGTCACAAGGCGTTGATGCGGTGGTGCACTTTGCGGCGGAGTCGCACGTTGACCGTTCCATCCACGCAAGCCATGAATTCATCCGCACCAACGTGTTTGGCACGCAGGTCGTGATAGACGCGGTGCGCGAGCTCGGCATCAAAAAGATGATTCTTGTAAGCACGGACGAGGTGTACGGCGACGTGGAGAAGCCGCGCAAGTCAAAAGACGGGGACCCGTTCAAGCCGTCTTCGCCCTATTCCGCGTCCAAGGCGGCCGCGGAATCGCTCGCCATTGCGGCAATCAGGACGCACGAAGCGCCAATTATGATTACTCGGTCAACGAATAATTACGGCCCGTACCAATTTCCTGAAAAAATCCTCCCACTCTTCATCACCAACGTGCTTGAAGATAAAAAAGTGCCGCTCTACGATGGCGGCACGCAGATTCGGGATTGGTTGTACGTTGAAGATAATTGCAGTGCAATTGATTTGGTGTTGCGTCATGGAACACTCGGCGAAGCATATGACATTGCAGCTGAAAATGATCCGGAAGTCACGAATCGCGAGGTTACGGAAATGGTTCTGGACATTCTCGGAAAGGGGCGCGATTTCATTCAAGACGTCTGGGGTTTGCGTCCGGGCCATGACCAGCGCTACGCGGTTGACTCGTCAAAAATACGGGCCTTGGGCTGGAAGCCGTCCGTGTCATTGGCGGAAGGCCTCAAGCAAACCGTCACATGGTATCAAGGCAATGAAGGCTGGTGGAAGCGCGTGAAGAGCGGGGAGTATCAGGAGTACTATAAAAAACAGTACCGCGTATGAAGACGCTCATTGTAGGCGCGAGCGGCATGCTGGGCGTTGAGCTTGCAAAGGCGTTTGCAGACGACAAACCGACTTTGTGGGATATTGACGAGATTGACATCACGGACCCGAATCAAGTTCATGACAAGGTCGGAACGCTCGCGCCTGAATTGATTATTAACGCGGCCGCATACACGAACGTGGACGCGTGCGAGGAGAACGAGGAGCTTGCCACTCGCGTCAACGGCGCGGCAGTCGGGCACCTTGCGGACGTTGCGTCGCGGCTCGGCGCGACCTTGGTGCACTACTCAACTGATTACGTGTTTGATGGTTCTAAACAAGCGGGATACAGCGAAGAGGATATGCCGAATCCCATTAACGCGTACGGACGGTCAAAATTGGCCGGAGAACGGGCTATCATGAAAGCGTCAAAGCCGCTCACGCGCTCTTCGCCGCTCTCCTACTACCTCATCCGCACGGCGTGGCTGTACGGGCACGGGGGGAAGAATTTTGTTGAAACCATGTTGTCATTAGCCGAAAAAGGCGAGCCAATCAAGGTCGTGGATGACCAAATCGGGTCGCCGACCTATGCGCCGGATTTGGCGCAGGCTACGGCCGAGCTCGTAGCATCAAAAGCCGAATCAGGCATCTACCACCGCACCAACAGCGGGATAACGAGCTGGTACGGATTTGCCAAAGCGATTTTTGGGGTGTATGGTAAGGACGTTGATGTATCGCCATGCACAACCTCCGAGTATCCGCGCCCGGCAAAGCGGCCCAGCTATTCTGTCTTACAATCAACAAAACTTCCACCCCTGCGAGCGTGGCAGGAGGCGTTGGGAGATTACGCGGAACATCATTCATAACCACCCCCTCGCCCCCTCCTGATTACAGGAGGGGGAACGCAAAACTATGAAAGGAATCATACTGGCGGGCGGCGCGGGGACGCGGCTTAGCCCGCTCACCAAGGTTACGTCCAAGCAGCTCTTGCCCATCTACAACAAGCCCATGATCTACTACCCTTTGGAGACGCTGATGCGGGGCGGGATCACGGAAATCCTCATCATCACGGCGCCGGATCGGGCCGGGGATTTTTTGCGGCTCTTGGGAAGCGGCCGCGAGCTTGGCGCAAAGTTCACGTACGAAATCCAGGACAAGCCCGAGGGAATTGCGCAGGCATTCATCATCGGCGAAAATTTTGTTGGCGATGATTCAGTGGCGCTCATCCTCGGGGACAATATTTTTGAGGATGATTTTTCTCAAGCGATCAAAGGGTTCAAAACCGGAGGCCACGTGTTCGCCAAAAAGGTGCCTGACCCGGAACGGTTCGGCGTGGTCAAATTCAGTTCAGGCGGGATTGCGGAACAAATCGTGGAAAAGCCCAAAGAGCATGTGTCTGATTACGCGGTCACGGGCTTGTACCTCTACGACAACCGCGTGGTTGCAATCGCAAAAAATCTCAAGCCGAGTGTCCGGGGCGAGCTTGAGATCACGGACGTAAACAACGTGTATTTGCAAGCCGGCGAGCTCGCCGTGAGCACCGTAAGCGGCGCGTGGCTTGATGCCGGAACATTTGATTCGCTCCTGGAAGCGAACCTCTTAATTGCCAAACGGGAAGGCTCGGCTGTCCTCTAGGGAGAGCCGGAGCGTCTGCAGTACGCCATGTGCGCCGATAAAGGTGAGCGCGTTGCGGCGGCCATCATACCTAAGGCCGCTGATTCCGGATACCCCGCCCGCCTCTTCGGCGGGCACGGAGAGCAGGGTGGTTCCGCGCGGATCGCTTGAAGCGTTGAGTTCGCTTGCGCGGAGCTCGCCGCGAACCGCGTAGAACACGTGCGTTCCGTTGCCGGTGATGGCGAGTTCGCGGATCGGCTTGGAGTAGCGCGTTACGAGCGTGCTGGCAAGGTTCTGGCTCGGGAGCACGGAGAGGGGTATGGCGAACGAGCGCGTGTAGATGCCGAACCCGTCCGAGTACACGAGCGTGTTCCCGTCGTCCGTCCAGAGCGGGTTTAAAGCTTCCGGGATAACGGTTACGGCTTCCCCGGAGAGCGCTGCCCCAACGGATGGATCAACAACCAAGAGCGCGGCCGTACGCGGATTTTTGACCGCGATGTAGCGCGAGCGCGTGGCAACAAGCTTGTCGGTTGCGGAAAGCTCCGCGGCGGGGACGAGGTGCACCGTGGAGCTGTCCACGGGGTTGATCCACGCGAGGTACGCCTTGCCGGATGTTTGGGTTGCCAGCATCACGATCCGCTTGGGTTCGGCAAGGTAGTCCCGGATCGGGCCCTCGGCAACCGCATGCTCGGTAGCGAGGAGGTAGTTGAGCCGGATCAGCTTGCCGGACCCGGAGAGCGCGTACACGGACGACTGGTTTGCCGGGTCCCACTGCACGTTCCGGATGGGTCCGTCCGCAATGTCCTCAAGCGGAACAATACGTTCCGGGGAGAGCGTCTCAACCACGATGAATTCCTTTTGGCCGCCCGGGGCGCCTCGGCTGAAGAAGAACCGGTCTTGCTCGCTTGACCAGGAGAGGGAAACGGCCCGGCCGTCCGAAACGTTCGCGATGAGCGTGTCTTTCTGGTTGAGCGCGTTGAACAGGCGCAGGGTGTTCTCGTTGGTGGCGTAGGCGACCTTGTCCCCGGACGGGCTCCACCAGTACTGCACTGCCGGCCGTCCGAGAGCCGCCTCGGGAGCGGCATCCGCGAACAACGTGATGCTCTCCTCAAAGCTGGTGACGCGGGGCTTGATTTCAATTTCCTTTTCCCAGGAATGGTACCCTTCCTTTTCCACGAGTAGCTTTATTTTCCCAGGTAGTATAGTATTAATGATTGTTGGGGTGGGTTCTTTCCGCAGTTCGCCGTTCAGGCGCACCGTTGCGTCCGGGGGGTTGGATTTCACCACCAGGCTTCCCGTAACAACGATGCGGCGGTACGCAAAATCATACCGAAATCCGGCAGTATACAACACCAGCGGCGGCGACGCCAGGAAGAATGCCGCCGCAAACGAAACGTAGAGAATTCGCCTTGTCCGTAACGTCATATGTCAACATTTATCATCAACGGCGGCAGAGCGCTCTCCGGGGAATGGCGCGTGCAGGGGATGAAGAACGCGGCAACGCCCGTGCTCGCCGCAACATTGCTCTCCCGCGATCCCGCAACCATCCGCAACATACCGCGCATCAGCGACATCAGCCACATGCTCGCCATTCTTGAGGATTTGGGGGCTCGCATCACCTGGCGGGACGAGCACACCGCAACCATCCACACCCCGGAAATCAAGAAGCATGAAATGGATTACCTTCTCACCAAGCGCATGCGATCTTCGGTTTTGTTCTTGGGCCCGTTGCTCGCCTCGCTCGGCAAGGTCCGCGCTCCGGCGCCCGGAGGCTGTAACATCGGCAACCGGCCGCTTGACGCGCACATGAAAGGGTTTGAAGCGCTCGGAGCAAAGGTTTCGTTCGGAGAAGATGGATACTATACCATCATGGGCGATTCTTTGCAAGCTTCCGAAGTTAGGCTGATTGAGCGGTCCGTGACCGCAACCGAGAATGTGCTCATGCTCGCGAGCGCCATTCCCGGGCGCACCGTCATTAAAAATGCGGCCAGCGAGCCGCATGTGGTGTGCTTGTGCAGCATGCTCTCGCAGATGGGCGCCGAAATCAGCGGTGCGGGCACCGAAGAAGTCGCCATTCAGGGCCGCTACGGCCTGAAAGGCGTTGATTTTGAAATCATTCCGGACCAGCTTGAAATCGGCACCATTGCCGTGCTCGGGGCCTTGTGCGGGGGGGAAGTCACCATAGCGCCCGTGGTTCCATCGGACGTGTTGGCCATCAAAGAAAAACTGGAACAGGCAGGCGTTTTGGTGGAAGAATCCGGCGACCAGTGGACGGTCCGAGGATCGCTCGCGCGCCTCAAAGCCTTTACCGTTGAAACCGCGCCCCACCCCGGATTCCCGACTGATTTGCAGGCTCCGTTCGGGTTGCTTGCGACCCAGGCGCGAGGCGAGAGCCGCATCCATGACCCCATGTACGAGAACCGGCTCGGGTACATCGGGAAGCTTGCGGACATGGGAGCGCGCGCGCGCGTCATCGGACCGCACACCGCGGCCATTACCGGGCCTTTTCCGCTTTCCGGAGGCGTTGTGGAAAGCCTGGATCTGCGCGCGGGCGCGACACTGCTCATGGCAGGCTTAGCTGCTTCGGGGCGGACCATTGTCAAGGGCGCGGAAATCATTGACCGGGGGTATGAAGCCATTGACGAGCGCTTGCGGGCCTTGGGCGCGGATATTGCGAGGGTTGAGTAGACGGTTTAAGGTATGCTACAATAGCCGCAGGCGCGGCCACGCATCAATTTCACCGCGCATCAATTTCCCTATGTCTTTTTTAAAGAAATACAGAGCCATTCTCATCAGCGCAATTATCATCGCCGCCGCATTTGTGGGCGGTTTTTACCTGGGCAAAAGCGAGCGCGAAATTGTGGTGGTCAACAGCAAAGGCGAGCCCGCGGAATCGGGCGAAGTCACCATCCGCCCGAGCCAGGTCAAAGAATACCTGGGCAGGGACGTTGACTTTGACCTATTCACCCAGGTCTGGGGCCTGCTCAAGAAGCAGTACGTGGACCAGCCCGTCTCCGAAACCAAGCTCTTCTACGGCGCCTTGCAGGGCATGGTAGCAAGCCTGGATGACCCGTACTCCGTGTTTTTGGAGCCCCAGATTTCCGAGGAGTTCACCGAGTCTTTGAACGGCCGGTTTGAGGGCATTGGCGCGGAAATCGCGCTCAAGCGCGAGCAGTTGACTGTGGTGGCCCCTTTGGACGGCTCCCCGGCCGAAGCGGCTGGCTTGAAGGCGCGCGACGTGATTACGGACATTGACGGCGAATCTACCCAAGATCTGACGCTTGACGAGGCCGTGAACCGCATCCGGGGCGAGAAAGGAACCACCGTGGTGCTCACCGTGGCGCGCGAGGGCGAAGACGCGCCCCTTGACATCCACATCATCCGCGACACCATCAGCGTCAAGAGCGTTTCCTGGGAGATGCAGGAGGG
The DNA here is from genome assembly GCA_016177305.1 of Parcubacteria group bacterium. Taxonomy (GTDB): domain Bacteria; phylum Patescibacteriota; class Patescibacteriia; order UBA2169; family UBA2169; genus CG10-46-32. The sequence continues at coordinate 6,105 of JACOVK010000036.1, forward strand.
CTCCATCGCCTACGTGTATTTGCGCAACTTCAACGCGGACACCGCGCGCGCGTTTAAGGCAATCCAGCGGGAGGTGGTGAGCGAGAGCCCTGCGGCCATCATCTTTGACCTGCGGAACAATCCCGGAGGATTTCTGCAGACCTCGGTTGACGTTGCATCAGCCTGGGTTCCGGAAGGCGGCACCGTGGTGATTGAGCGCTCGGTGGACGGTTCCACCACGTACACGGCAACCGGCAGCCCGCTCTTTGCGGGCATACCCACGGTGGTGCTCGTGAACGCTGGCAGCGCCTCGGCTTCGGAGATTGTCGCGGGCGCCCTGCAGGACCATGGCCTCGGCCGCGTCATCGGCGAGCAGACGTTCGGCAAGGGGTCCGTGCAGGTGCTGGAGGATCTGCCGGACGGCTCAAGCGTCAAGTTTACGGTGGCCAAGTGGTTTACGCCCAAGAACCGATCCATCAACGAAGAAGGCATTACCCCGGACGAAGTCATAGAGCTTTCCGAAGAAGACTTTGGCGAGGACCGGGATCCGCAGATGGACCGGGCGCTGGAATACTTGCG
>JACOVK010000010.1 GCA_016177305.1 Parcubacteria group bacterium
CTCCTAGACTTCATCGGGAGCCGGGAATACGAGAACATCCCGCGCTACATGAAGGCCGATCTCTACGCCTCCGAGTACCGCGACCAGCGCCTGCAGGCTGTGGCGCCCGAAAGCTTCGCCAAAGCGGTCCGTGCCTGCGCGGACGGGTATCTGTACAATGTCCTCGGCACTCCTCGTTCCGTGCAGGCGGCGGAGGAGAGCCACGGCCGTCTGTGGCTCACCATCTACTTCGACGAGAGTGGGAAAGACATCCAGAACTACCATGATGCGACCCATGTCTACCAGGTAGGACTGGAACTGGGCGGGGAAAAGAGGCTGTATGTCCTCAAGATGAAAAGGGCGTCAGAATCCATCTCCGCCTACGGCGTGGTTACCACGCCGGATGACGTGGAGAGGGCACTCGGATTCGTCCGCGACTTCCTCACCCACGGCTTCTTGAACCAGAAGACCGGATCCTTCGGAACCGACGCCGCCGGACACAACAACGGGTCGTAGAGACCCGGACCCAAGGGCGCTGCCGCGAGGCCCGCCCATCATCGGCCCGCTGCCAAGTCAGAGTAACGACAAGGCAACGGGTCTTTTTTTTATTCGGGCCGCTTGCTTGACAGAACGCAATATCGTTAGTATGATAATTTCTCGCTCTTGAACAACAAAAACCTCTCAATCAACGCACGACAGAACGCAGCGTTTTCCCATCACGCACACGGAGGGTTAGCAATGGCAACACGAGCGTGGAGATACCCGGAAGTGCCGGTGCTCTACTACCACAGCACGCCCGCCTTGGACGAGCGTGGCGGCGCCGACGGTGAGCCCGCAGGCCTACAGCACACCCAGTTGGCTGGCGTGACCCACCAGGGCCTGGCCATGAACTATGGCCCAAGCATCAGCAGTAGAGTGACCGCGGCGGGGATGCACATCATCCGCACCGAGATCACCGACGTCTCGCCCGGCCGGCCCGGCAACTTCTGGGGCAAGGTGAACTTCGGGAAGATCCTCACGGACTTCCGGTACCCGGACATGCCCGGGGAGTTCATCCAGCGCTGGCTCGCCGCGCTCAAGCTGCCAGCCCACGGCATCGCCTTTGATGTCGAGTGGCCCATCATGAAGCCGGAACTGTACCCCTACACCGCGGAAGACGCGGTGGTGGCCAAGGCCTGGGGGTTGGAGTGGGGAGACGGGGAGCCGGAAAAGCGGACCGTGCGGTTCACCAACTTCAGCTGCAAGGAGGTCGCGACCATCGTGCGGTTGTTCTTCCACCTGGCCCAGACCGCCCACCCCACGATCCAGTGGTGCGTGGTGTTCAGCGGCTACCCGCGCCTGCGGTGGAGCGAATATGGCTCGGTTGAAGCAAGCTACGGCGCGGACTTTGAGTTGCTCACCAAGCCTCTCACCTGGCGGGGCCTCTCTCTTCCGCCCATCACCCACGCCATGTGCGCCTGGAACACGGACGTGCGACTGCCGAAGGCCGCGCGCGACTGGGTGCTGACCGCACCCCTACCCATGCTCCACGCGATACAACTTTCTCGTGATCTCGCCGCGAACCCGGCCAACTTCGCCGCGCAAATCCAGGACCGCATCTCGCTCCTGCGTCCGCGTAAGGGCGACGGGTTCGGGCTCGTCAACTTCCTGGACAAACAGTTCACCACAGGCGGCGAAACGCGCACCGAGGGCGAAGGCGCGCCGCACGTGTTCAGCGCCGTGGATGAGTGGCTCCTGCACATGTTCCGAGGAGAGTTGACCCGAGCCGGCTTCCGGCTCTCCGGGGACGGAAGCCCGGACAATGGATTCTGACAATACTTCAAGCGCCGAACAACGGCGCAACAAAGGGCTCCCCGCCATCTCGGCCGGGAGCCCAATTTTTTTTAAACCACCCCCAACCCCCTCCTCATGCGAGGAGGGGGAATTTTTATCCCCAGAACTTCACGCTGTACACCGCGTACAAAAGGTACCCCATCACCAGGACCGCGCCCTCAAAGCGCGTGAGCGTATGGTGGGATTTGAACAGCACCGCAACCAGGATCGCGGCAAAGATGAACGCCGGAAAGTCAAAAACCAGGAGGTCCGGGTGGATGGAAATGGGATGGATGAGCGCCGCAGCGCCCACGACCAAGTGGATGTTCATCACGTTGGAGCCGATGATGTTGCCGATGCCGATTCCGGGTTGGTGCTTGGCCGCGGACACCAAGGTTACCACCAGTTCGGGGATGGACGCGCCGATTGCAATCACGAGAATGCCCACCAAAAGCTCGGACACTCCAAACTGCAAGGCCAATGCCAGGCTTGAATCCACGAATAATTTTGCCCCCAGAATGATGAGGGCCAAGCCCAGGACGATCCGAACCCATGCCCTGCCGGTCTTGAGCGCCTCCTGCTTGCGGCGCTGGTGCGTTTGCTTTCCAAGCGTTGCGCGCATCTCGGCATGGGACGTGCGGATGGAGTACCATTGGAACGCGATGCCGAGGAGTATGAGGATGACGGCGTCCCCGCGGCTGATTTCAAGGTCAAACGCCAAGAAGTAGATGAGCACCGCGGCGAGCATGACCCAGGGAAACTCGTGCTTTAGGGTGCTTGCATGGATGCGCAAGGGCGCAATCATGGCCGCCAGGCCGAACACGAGCGCGAGCTTGAGGATGGAGGAGCCGATGGCATTTCCGATGATGAGGTCGTTCGCGCTCCCGAGCGACGCCGTGATGCCGATGGAAAGCTCCGGGGTGATGCCCCCGAGCGTGACCACGGACAAGCCCACCACCGCGGTTGAGACGCCCATCTTCGCGGCGAGCGCGGACGCGCGGGAAACCAGCAAATCAGCGCCCTTGTACAGGGCGGCGATGCCGAGCGCGAGAAACAGGATTGCGAAAAACGTCATTAAAAATTTTTGTTAGGTGTTTGTTTTTTCGGCCGGAGCCGGAGCTTCCGGCTTTTCCGCGGGTTCCGCATCTTCCAAGAGCCTGAAATCCAAATGGAACCCGCCCCAGTGCTTGGCCGAAAAGTTGTACGCCCAACCGAGGATTGCGCCTAAGACTGCGCCAATGATTCCGAACAGCACAATGCCGATCACGAGCGACACCGCGCCCGTGCCGAACGCCGTGGTGCCGGTCGCGAGCGAGATGATCGCAAAAATGACGTACACCACCACGCCGAGAAAGCTGGCCACGCGGGCTGACGATTTTAGGGAAACTGTTTTTAGTTCATACATACTTTTTACCTAAATGAGACTTTATATTTTTTTGCGAGCGTTAGCCGGAGCTTTTCCAGAATTGCGTCCACTTCTTTGGATTCTAGGGTCCGGTCCGTGGAGAAGAACGTGAGGCGGATTGCCAAGCTTGTGCCGCTGCCGAGGCCGTGGTACACGTCAAAGAG
>JACOVK010000038.1 GCA_016177305.1 Parcubacteria group bacterium
GGCAGGATCGCCTTTCATTGTTAAGGTAACCGCCTTTTTGGCGGCCGCAACGCTCTTCCAGCCCGCCACGTCAACGCCCGCCACTTTTTTGATGGCTTGCGCCATGGTCATCCGCTTCCACGGCCGTTTTACGTCAAGCGCCTGCTCGCCGCGCTTAATGGTGGTGGTACCGAGTACGCTTTTCGCGGCGTTCTCAAAAATTTCTTCAAACAAATCCATTCCCCACCGGTAATCCTGGTATGCGGCCTGGGCCTCAAACATGGTGAACTCGGGGTTGTGGTCGCGGTCAATGCCTTCGTTGCGGAACACCTTGGTGATTTCGTACACGCGCTCAAAGCCTCCCACTAAGAGCCGCTTCAGGTACATTTCATCGGAAATGCGCAGGTAGAAATCAGCGTCCAGGGCGTTGTGGCGGGTTTTGAACGGCCGCGCGAAACCGCCGCCGTAGACCGGCTGCAAGGTCGGCGTTTCCACTTCCAAAAAATCATGCTTTTTCATGGTGGCACGGATGCTGTCAATGATCGCGGAGCGCTGCGCCATGCGTTCACGCACGCCCTCGTTCACGATCAGATCCAGGTACCGTTTCCGGAACCTGCTTTCCACATCCTGCAGGCCGTGCCATTTTTCCGGCAGCGGGCGGACCGCTTTGGCGAGCATCGTGAAAGAGCTTGCGAGCAGCGTGTCTTCTCCGCGCTTGGTTTTGAACACCGTGCCCGCAGCCTCAATGAAATCGCCGACGTCAACCGCATCGCAAAACAGCTGGTACGCCCCCTTTTTAAGTTCGTCCTGCTTCAGGTAAATCTGAAACCGGCCCGTGCCGTCCTCAAGGTGCGCGAACGTTGAACCCCCGTGGCCGCGGATGGACCGGATGCGGCCCGCAATGGTAATCTTTTTTTTGCCGCCGAAGGTTCGCTGCCGCAATGCTGCAATAGTGTGCGTGCGCGAACTTTGGGCGGGAAACGGATTAATCCCCCGCTTCCGCAACGCAACAAGCCGCTGGCCGCGGATAACTGATTCGTCTTGGTATTCCTGTTTCGTACCCATAGTATGGAGTGGCTCTAGTATACGCTAAAAACCGCGCCCGCGCAACAAAAAAGCCCGCCTCCTCCGGGAGCCTTCGGGATTAAACCGAAATATCAAGAATTTTCCACCGTGCGACCCCCTTGGGAGTTTCAACCTCCACTGCCTCGCCTTTCCGCCGGTTAAGCAGGGCGCGGCCAATGGGAGATTCGTTGGAAATCCTCCCGCTCCCGGGGTCCGCTTCTTTGGAGCCGACAATGGTGTACGTGGTTTTGCGGCCTTCCCGCTCCACCACCACCGCGTCTCCAATGTTCACGATGCCCGGATCAGAGTTCCCCTGGCTGACCACGGTCACGTTTTTGAGGGTGCTTTCCAGCTCTAAAATGCGCCCTTCCACGAACGACTGCTCTTCGCGCGCATCCGCGTACTCCGCGTTCTCCGAAAGGTCCCCGTAGTCCTTTGCCTGCTTGATGCGCTCCGCGATTTCCGGGCGCTTCACTTTTTTCAGGTGGAGAAGCTCTTCCTGAAGTTTTTTGTAGCCCGCGTCCGTGAGAAATGTTTGCGTGTCAGACATACTAATTACCCATACTACTGGAACAGAAAAAAATGTCAAGGGGTTGCGCGCGCGAGCTCGCCCGCTACCGCTCTCCAAAGTACCACTCAAATATTTTTTTGGCGACCGGGGTTGCGGCAAGGTCCCCGCCCTCGCCCTCTTCAACCAGCACGGTCACCACTAGCTCGGGATCTTCGCCGTACGGGCCGTACCCCGTAAACCAGGCGTGCGGCTTTTTATCGCTCTGAAACTGCGCGGTGCCGGTTTTGCCGGCAACCGGGGCCGGCAGGCCGGAAAGGGAACGCGCCGTGCCGGCGGTTACCGCCTCCCGCAAACCTTCCTGAATGATGCGGATATTTTCCCGGGCCGCAACGCGGCTATTCAGAATCACCGGAGAAAACGGCTCGCTTTCCGCATACTCCTGCCCGATGCGGTCCACGATCCGCGGCGCGTACAAGGTGCCTCCGTTCGCGATTGCGGCGGTGAAATTGGCAACCTGCAGCGGGGTTACCAGAATATCGCCCTGGCCAATGGCAAGGTGGTAGGTGTCGCCCAAATACCAGCGCTCTCCTTTAACCGCTTCTTTCCACTCCTTGGAGGGTAAAAACCCGGAACGTTCCGAGGGAAGGTCAATGCCGGTGGCAAAACCAAGCCCAAACCGCGCGCCGTACGCAACGATGCGCTCAACGCCTAAGCCCTCAATGTCCCCGTACCCCCCGCCCACTGCGTAGAAGTAGGTATTCACGGAATCCGCAAGCGCATGCACCATGTCCGTGGTTCCGTGGCCGCCGTACCTCCAGTCCGGGTACCAGTACTCATTGATGCGTATTCCGCCGCTTGACCGGACGGTGGTGTACCGGCTCACCACCCCCTCCTCAAGCCCTGCGGTCCCGATGACCAGCTTTATGGTGGAGCCCGAAGGGTACTCCCCGGACACCGCGCGGTTTAAGAGCGGCGTTCGGGGGTCGGCGAGCAGCTCCTGGTACGCATCCGGCGCAATGCCGCCCGCGAATTCTTTGCTGGAAAACGAAGGGTACGAAACCAGCGCGCGCACGGCTCCGCTCTCCGGATCAAGGGCAACCACGCTTCCGCCGGGCGATTGCGATTCCGCGATGCTCTCGGAAAGCGCGTCCCACGCGATTTGCTGCAGCGCGGCATCAATGTGCAGGTACACGTTGCTTCCGGAAACCGCGCCCTTTGTTTCCAGCTCCCTGCCCGCCTGCCCGCGTGAATCAACCTCAACAAGCTTAAATCCGGGAACTCCGCGCAGCTCGGTTTGGTACGCCTTTTCCACGCCCGCCTTTCCCACGTGCTCAACCAGGGAGTACCCTTCTTCGGAAACGTACGCATAGTCATCCGGTGATACGTTCCCGGTGTATCCGAGGACGTGGGAAAACGGCTCGTCAATGGCATAGGTGCGCTGCTGGATCGGGGTGATGGAAACCCCGCTCCACCCGCTGCTTGAGCGCGTTAGCACGACCGCGTCCTCCTGCGGGATCCCGCGCATGATTTCAACGGCCGTGCGGCTCGTGCGCGGTACCGACGCAAAGCGCTCCACCAGGTCAAACGCGTCAATCCCCAGGGTTTGGCCGATTGATTCAAATATGGCGTCTTCTTCCTCCTGGGTTGCGGGGAGGTCCGCCGGAGTCACGATCAGCGCGAAATCCGGGATATTGTACCCAAGCCGGCGCGCTTTGCTGTCCATAATCACGCCGCGCGGCGGGAGAAGCTCGGTGCTGCGGATGCGGTTCCCTTCGGCCGCGCCGTAGTACTCCTCTCCGCGCACCATCTGCAGGTAGTACAGCCTGGAAAAAAGCCCGCCAAAAAACAGCACTGCGGCAAGCGCGGAAAAACGGATTGATTTGCCGAAGCTCCCGGCCGTACCCGAGCGCTTCCGGTAGGAGTCCGCGGCCATGATGTCTCCGTCAACCTCAAATGGAAACGCAGGCAGGCGGCTGTCGCGGATGGCGCTGTCTTTGGCTGTTGCAGCAAACGGGTTGTGAGCCATACGGCCTTTTGCAGAATAATTTTTCTTTAGCTTCGGATAAAAAACCGCCTGCGGACAAACCCTTGGAGAGCGTGGAATGCATACGCTGCCGCAAACGCGCCCAAGAGCGTTGTGGCGGACGAAATGGCAAGCGCCCGGAAAAACCCGGCGCTAAAGATATGAGGAGTGCGCAGACCGCCGAACAGTCCGGACGCGGCCTGGAGGCTAAGCTCCAGGAACAGCGCGTATGCGAACACCGCGAAAAATGCGGCCGCGTACAGCCGTTTTGAATCAATGCCCGCGCTTCGCGCGCCCGCTCCGGTAAGTACCGCGGCGAGTACCGCATGAGCAAGCGTAAATGTGCCGAACGGAAACGCAGGATGCAGAATGTCAAGCAAGAGCCCGTAGCTGGCGCATGCGCCGAACGTAGCGGAAGTGTTCCGTTGCCGCGCCAATACAAACATGAGGACGAACCCGAAGTACAAACGCCCTCCTGGAAACGCGCTACCCCCGAAAAAATCAACTATTCCCGCCAAAATCACGGCAAAAAATGCGCGGATCATATGCCCTACTCCCCAACCCGAGACACCGGAGAGAAAACCATAACCTCGCCAATGTCCCCAAGCGAAATAAATGGCGCAAGCGCCGCTTCTTTAAACAAATCTCCCTCGTCGTACGCAATGGTTGCCACGGTTCCGATTAAAAGCCCCACGGGCGTGTTTTCTTCCAATAGGGAGCTTACCGCAACGTCTCCCTCGCGAATGGCCGCGTCTTGTGGAATGAGCTCCATAGCAAGCGAGAGCCCCCGTTGCCCCCGAACCACGGCCTGCACGCGGGAATCGCGGCTCGTTTGCGCCGCAACCGCGCTCTCACTGCTCGTAAGCGGGCGAACGAGGGAAGTGTGCGTAAAAACCGAAATGATTTTTCCGACAAAAACGCCCTGCGGCGTGGCAACAGCCGCCCCTTTTGCGATGCCATCTTCCGTGCCGCGGTCCAGAAGCAAGGTGCGCTCGGATCCGGCCGCGTTCTGGGCAACCACGTTCGCGGGGATGGTTACGGCAGCAAGCTCCTCTTGGGGCGGATCGGCGCTCCCGGATGCGCCCGCAAGCGCATAGGTGAGCTCGGAAACGCTTTGCTCCAGGAGCGTTACGCGCTGTGCGAGCGCGCGGGCATGGAAAAAGCCGTTTTCCCACTGCCTGATTGCGCGTGCTGCCCGATAGACCGGAGATCCGGCCTTGATGAGTGGAACGCGGAACCACTGAATCGGTTCCGAAAGCGGCGTGGCGTGATACAACACAATGAGCGCAATAAGCGCGACAGGCGCAATGAGGTTTTTCTTTTTAAGCATGTTTGTTTGGATTGTTGGTGCAGGCGGAAGCCAAAGCCTTGTTACTCCAGGCTGCGGCTCGCGGACTCAACCTCCCGGAGCAAGGCTTCATCGTCCAGGAGAATGCCCGTGCCGCGCACCACCGCGGTCAGCGGGTCATCCACCACGCGCACGGGCATGGAAAGTTCCCGCCCTACGAGCGTAGGAAGCCCCGAGAGGAGCGCGCCGCCGCCGGAGAGCAGGACTCCGCTCTCATACAGATCAGAGACGAGCTCGGGAGGCGCATTCTCAATGGTTGTGCGGATGGCGTCCACGATGGTGCGGACCGGGCGCTTTATGGCTTCCCGGATCTCTCCGTCCGAAACGGAAAACTCTTTGGGCAGCCCGGTGAGCATGTTGCGGCCCTTCACCGTAAGCTCGCTGGGCTCTTCCGCGGGAACCGAGGACCCGATTCTGATCTTGATCTCCTCGGCAGCCTTCCTGCCGATGGTGATGTTGAAATTCTCCTGCACAAACGCCTGAATGGCGGCGTCCAGCGCGTTGCCCGCGGTTTTGAGGGTGCTGAAAGCAACGATGCCGGAAAGCGAGATAACCCCGATGGATGTGGTGCCTCCCCCGATCTCAACCACCATTCGGCCGTATGATTCCGACACGGCGAGCCGGGCGCCGATGGCCGCGGCAATAGGCTCGTCAACCAGCCTGACCTCGCGCGCGCCCGCGGCAGTAACCGCATCCCGCACGGCCTTGCGCTCCACTTCGGTGATGGCGAGGGGCACGCTCACAATGGTGCGCGGCCGCGGCGAAAATGCAAAGCTGCCGCGGTGGATTTTCTCTATGCAGTGCTTGATGAATTTTTCGCTCACCTCAAAGTCGGAAATCACGCCCGCCACCACGGGCTCTACAACCACGATGTGGGGCGGGGTTTTGCCCATCATCTTTTTGGCGTCCATTCCGATCGCAACCAGCGCGTCGGTCCGGGTGTTGATCGCGGCAACCGTGGGCTCGTTGATCACCATGCCCCGGTCCCTGACGTAAAAAATGGAATTTGAGGTCCCCAAATCAATGCCAATGTCTTTTGAAAGCCCTCCAAACAGGCGTTTGAGCATATGCGGAAAGCGGATAGTGGCGGAAATTTTGTTTGGGCTTTTGTTTTGGGCCTTCTGTTAGTTTTTGGCCTCGCGCTGTGGCGTTCAGCCTAACACGGCTTTCCAAATCCGTCCACCGAAACGCGCCAGATCCCGGTACGTAATCACCACCGCAAGCAGCATCAAGAGCGCGAACCCCACGCGGTGGAACCACGCCTCCAGCTCCTGTTTGGAGGGCTTTCTCCGGATTGCTTCGGCGGCCAAAAAAATCAGCCGCCCGCCATCCAGCGCCGGGAACGGCAAAATGTTGATGATGGCGAGGTTAAAAGAAAGAATGGCCGTAAAGATAACCGCATGGCTGAACCCAAGATCCAGCGCATCCCCGGTTGCGACGGCAATGGCAAGGGGCCCTCCCAGGCTGTCTCCGGCGCCGCGGCCGCGGGCGAGGGAGCGGGCAATGGACCAGAACGCGGCCGCGATCCGTTCCAGGTAGTTTCTTGCCGCGACAGTTCCCGCCACAAAAGCTTTGTGCGGCGGGAACCGGACCACGCCCACTTCGGCAAGCCCCACGCCAATGATGGCGCGCGCGAGGTTCTGGTCATCCAATACCCGGGGAACGAGAGCCGCCTCTTGCTCGGTTTTCGCCCGGCGGAAGCGCAAGGAAACGCTCTGGGCGCTTTTTCCGGCTATATACTCCTGAAACGGCGCAATATCCGTAAATGATTGCCCGTCCGCCGAGAGGATCGTGTCTCCGGCCGCGAGGCCGGCCTCATCCGCGGGAGAACCCGGGAGCACCTCGCTCACCGCAAGGCTTGGATCATGGATGTACCGGCCAGCAATGTCCGGAGTGCGCTCAATGGGCGCGCCAGCCATAAACAGGATGGAAAGGAGCAGCCAGCCCGCGATGACGTTTGAGCTCACTCCGGCCACGATCACGCACGCGCGCTGCCACGCCGATTTACCGCCAAAACTGTCGGCCGCAACGTCCCCTCCTCCGTCTTCCCCTTTTATCTTTACGAATCCGCCCAATGGAATGGCGTTTATTGAATACACGGTTGCGCCGGATTTTTTACTGAACAGCTTTGGCGGGAACCCGAGCCCGAACTCTTCCACTGCAATGCCGAATGCCCGGGCAACTAAAAAATGACCCAGTTCATGCACCAGAACCAGGAATCCCAGGACAATAATAAAACCGGCAATGGTGATAAGCATGTTCAGACCTTCATGATTTCAGCTTTTTTTGCTTGCGCCGCTGCCTCCAGGAGCGAAACCGCTTTTTTGGTTTCTTCATCAAGGGTTTTAATCTGGTCGCGGCGGTCGTCTTCGGTTAGGTCTTTGGATTTTGTTTTGGCCTCAATCTGCTTTTTTTCCTCTTCGCGCGCCTTTCGGACGGCAACCCGGGCGCGCTCAAGCTCTGTGTCCAGGGATTTGGCCACCTGTTGCCTGGTTTCCTCGGTCATCTGGGGAATGCTCACCCGGATTATGTCCCCGGAAACGGCGCACGAAAGGTTCCGGTCCGCGGCAATGATAGCTTTTTCAATGGCTTTCACAATCTGCTTGTCCCAGGGCTCCACAACCAGCGACCGCGCATCCGTAACCGAAACGCCCGCAAGGCCGGAAAGCGGCGTTTGCGCGCCGTACGCTTCCACGAGAATGTCGCCAACCATTTCCGGATGCGCCCGGCCGGTGCGGATTTTTTTGAGGATTTCCGCAAAGTGCGCGTGGTTGCTTCTGACTTGTTCGGAAAATGAATGCGGCATAGGGTGGATCAATTACGCGTTAAACTCACTCCCATAAACAAAAGTCTCAAGTCGGCGGGGTAAAACGCAAGCGAGGAAGCACGCCGGGTTGTTGGGAGCTGGCGCGGTATCCAGTTGAATCCGCCGTCCAAAGAATGGTACAAGGTGGACGCGGTGCCGTAAAAAATTTCAAGCGGATTTTGGGGGTTTACGGCGAGCGCGTATAGGTTAGCGTCCTGGTGAGAGGAAATCAAGGGCAGGCTGGTCCAATCGTGCCCCTGGTTTAGGCTCCGCAGGAGCCCATGCGTTGAGGCGTACACGATTCCGGATGGGATGAGCGCGTAATCGCGCGGATCATCGGCGCCCGAAAAGGAGCTGAATGCGTCCGTAAAGAATGCCCAGTGCGCTCCGGCATCCTCGGAGCGCGCCAAGCCTTTCCCTGCAGCAAGCGCATACATGGTCCTCGGCTGCTGGGGATGGAACTGCATTTTTTCCAGCACGGTTCCCGCGCCCAAGGCGGCATGCACGCGCCAGGAAATGCCGTTGTCATCGGAAACCAGCAAATCTCCCGCATTGGTCGCGGCGTACACGGTGTCCGGGTTTGAGGGACTCACGGCAACGCTGGTGACGAGCGTGCTTGTGGAATCGCTGGTATAGGTTGAGCGCCAGTGCGCGCCCTCATCCGTTGAAACCGCAACCGTGCTGCCCACGGCCGCGTACAAGCGCTCCGGGTTCTCGGGATGGATGGCGAGATCCGCAACTCCGGAATTCGGAAGAACCAAATCCCAAAAATATCCCTGGTTCCACGAAAACCACAACCCGGACCCGCGGCTTACCAAAAATACTTTGCGCGGATCCGCAGGCGAAAATACGAACTTTTTGGCGTTCACCTCGGTGATGGCCTTTTTTGAAACCCGGTCTTCGTAGATGGTTGAGCGCTGCTCCCACTGCTCCCCGCCCGAACTGGTGGCCCACACGCCCCCATCCGCAACGCTTGCGACGCTGCCGGGCGTGCATGCGGCTCCCAGGAGCGCGATTCCCATAAGCACGATAAATAGTTTGATATTGCTGCTCGGCATGTTTATTTTTACGGTTACAGCGAAATGATTAAACGCTCGGCCACGAGCTGCCAGTTTTGGCCGGAAGGGCAGGCTTGGGCCGCAATCAGGTTCCGCACGGCCGTTCCAAGCGCCCCGGAACGCTTGCTCCGCAATTCCTCCCGGAGCCGCGGCAGGGCCGCGGAGAGCCAGGAGCGCATCTCCTCTTTGGGAATTGCCGCGGAGAGCCACAAGCGCATGCGCTCGCTCGCCGTATCCGCGGCAAGCACGGAGTGGATCAGGTGGCCAGGGGCCGTGTTTTGCTCTTCTCCCGGGAGGGGTACACAGTACAGCGGGACCACGCGGGAATAGATTGTGGGAAGCATCTGTTTCCGGTGGCTTGCGAGCAAAAATAGGTACGTGTCTTTAGCCGGCTCTTCCAGCACCGTTAACAGCGCGTTCTGGGCTTCGGTGTTCATGGCGCTTGCGCGGTTTATGATGAGCGCCTTTTTGTCCGCCGCAATCGGAGTCATGGAGAGCCACAAGCGCGCCAGCCGGACCGCGCCAATGGTAATCACCTCGCCCTCGGGCTCCAGAATGCGTACGTCCGGATGGGCGAGCGTGCGCGCGGGAATAAAATCGCGCAAAAAATCCTTCACCAGTTCCATCCTTCCCGAGCTTTGGGGCCCGATCAATGCGTGCGCATGCGCCAGGGTGTTTTGGGACGCGGCGCGGCGCAGGTATGAAAGAACCTCCTGGTTTGCGGATGGTTCGCTTACGGCTTGCATGCGTTCATTATACAAATAATCAGGTACGCGCGTCAAACAAAAAGGAAAGGCCAGAGAAGTTCCCTGGCCTTTCGGCGAAGCGCGGACTGCGGAGATCATAGCGATATGGTGCGCTGGATCTTGGGTTCCTGTCGCTGCTGGCGGCTCGGATCAGGCGGCTCCGGCTGATCTTCGGCATCGCGAACAACGAGCCGGTACGCGGCGTTAATGCCGTTGAATCCGAAGCGGTGAACAATCATCTCCACCCAGGCCTCGGCCGCTTCGCGTGTGGCGGCACCCTTTGACCTCACCGCGTCTGTGATGTCAATAAGACCGTCGTTTTCCGCAACCGGCAGCCGGGATCCAGGCAGGACACGCTCGTCCCGAAGCCGTATCAACCCAACTGGTGTGATCTTTACCGAGAACATAGCGTTCCCTCCCCGTGAAAAGAGCGTGGAACAAAAAACCCGAGCCAGGCGGCTAGGGTATCAGAGTCTTCGTACGAAATCAAGAAATCAAAACCCTAGCCTTGCTCCAAAAGGAGGAGGCCAAGGAGGAGTCCTGCGCTGTGGCTGTGCGGGTGCTGATTCATACGATACTGCCAGTATACTCCGTTTTTATGGGGTCAGTCAAACGGGGGTGTTGAAAACCATATTTGACAGGATTTCCAGGCGCGCTATACTTGGGCTATTGTATGCACAGGCAACTCCAGAACTCATTTAGCTTTTACTTCTTTTTTAGCTGACCGGAAGATCAGTGGCTTTGGGCATACATAACCCCGCAGAACTTGTAAAGCTGATCTTCCTCCGAAGGCCAGCTTTTTTGGTTCTGTACGGATAGCCCTTTTCCCGCCTCACAGCGCTCTGCGCATTTCACCGGGAGGACATCCCAATGATCGTACTCATGAACGACGGCATCCCCGCAGATGACCCGCGCGTCCGTGCGGTCTGTACAAAGGCACAGCTCCACCATGTAGCTCCGGAAGTGCACGTGGAAACAGGCAGAAACTTCGCCGTGGTGGAGGTGTACCTCAAGGACACCTCCGGGCAGCGGTCCAGCGCAGTCCCGAGCTACCCGTTCCGAAGCCTGAACGGGGTCAAGGAGGTCATCCGGGTTTCTCCGGCCCAGGTGTCCCTGCGCAGCAACGGCGGCCAGCGCGAACCCCGGCGAATCCAGATCGGATCAGATCAGATCGGCCGAGGCCTGCCGTGCGTTCCGGTGTTCGGCCCCTGTACCGTGGACCGGCACGTGGACGCCATCCTGCGAGGGCTCGCGGACTACGGAATAAAGCACGTGCGAGGCGGCGGCCGCAAACCGCGCTCCAACGTGAAAGGATTCCGAGGATTCGGCTCTAAGGGGTGGCGGTGGCTCATACAGGCCGCCAAAGAGTGCGGCATGGAGTCTGTGTGGACCGAGGTCATTGAATCCAAGGATGTGGACACTCTGCGCGTCATCAGGGACGAAGTCCGATTCCCCGGAGACCTCGTGCTCTGGGTCGGTGCCCGGAATACCGGATGCTACCGCTTGCTGGAAAGGCTCGGCGCCTGCGACGACGTGATCGCCATGATCAAGAACGGCCTCTACGAACGTGACGTGGACGCGCTGTTCACCAGAGCCGAGTTCGTGGTCTGCGGACCCATGTACTGGAACGAAGACGGCGTTCTGGATGAAGAGCGCAGCAGGGAATCCGGGAATGACCGGCTCATCCTGTGCATCCGCGGCCTGGAGAAGCATGACCCGCACAGCAGGCTTCGGTTCTACCCGAACTACGAGTGGATCACGGCAATCCA
>JACOVK010000046.1 GCA_016177305.1 Parcubacteria group bacterium
CTCGGCAGAGGTGCTTGAGAAGCTGCTCGCGTTCGCTGAAGTTTTTATCCAGTGCCTCTTTGAGGTTTTGGTACTCTCTGGGGTAGAGGTACTTGAACGAGAGGTCTTCAAGCCTGCCCTTGAGCTGCCACATGCCGAGCCGGTTCGCGATAGGGGCGTAGATTTCCAAGGTTTCCCGCGCGATGCGCTCTTGCTTTTCGGACTCCAGCGCGTCCAAGGTTTTGAGGTTGTGGAGCCGGTCCGCGAATTTGATGAAGATGACGCGGATGTCTGAAGCCATGGCAACGAACATCTTGCGCAAATTCTCTATGTACCGCTCAATGCCGCGGTATTTCAATTTTCCGAGCTTGGTGATGCCCTCAACCAGGCCTGCCACGTCTTTGCCGAACTCTTTGCGCACGTCCTGGAGCGTTCTATCCGTATCCTCGGGAACGTCGTGCAGCAAGCCCGCGATGATGGTGTCCTGATCCAGGTGGTAGCGCGCCAAGGTTTTGGCTGTTTCGAGCGAGTGGTTGAGGTACGGTTCGCCGTTTTTGCGCACTTTGCCTTGGTGCGCTTCTTGCGCAAAATCAAACGCCAGGCGGATGAGGTCTTTGTCCACCCGCAGTTTCTCTTCATCAATGATTTTGAGTAGTTCCGCTACGCTCGCCATAGCAGGTATGCGATTAATCGCGTACCTACAGCGTATCCCTGTTTTGGTGTTTTTGTCAATCAAAAACAGACCCTGAAACAATACTGATTTTCATCAGCACATAGTTCAGGGTGACGGAGCGGGAAGCGTCATGCTGAATTTAGTTCAGCATCTGTTTTGAGTATTTATTCGGATTTTTTCGTAAACTTGCACTCCTTGCTGGAGCACTTGTACGTTCCCTTGGGGCCGAGCACGAGCTGGCTTTTGCATTCCGGGCACTTCTCGTTGACCGGTTTTGCGAAAAACGCGGTCTTGCAGTTGGGATACTGGTTGCAGGCGTAGAACGTCCTGCCGCGCTTGGAGCGCTTTTCCACGATTTCGCCTTTCCCGCACGCGGGGCACGCAACGCCCGTGCCCTTTTCTATGTTTTTGATTCCTTTACAGTCCGGGTACCTGGTGCATCCAAGGAACTTGCCGAACCTGCCGTGCTTGACCTGCATGGGAGAACCGCACTCCGGGCACTTCTCATCCGTGGTCTCCGGCTCCTCCGGTTCTCCGTTCCCGTTTATGGGCTTGGTGTTCTTGCAATCCGGAAAACCCGTGCACGCGAGGAACCGGCCGTATCTGCCGGTTTTGATGATCATGGGCTTGCCGCACTTCTCGCACCGCTCGTCGGTTTTTTCCTCGGTGAGGTCTTTCTTGGAAAGGGTTTCTGTTTTTTCCATAAGGTTCTTTTTAAAAGGCTCGTAAAATTCCCTGATTGCTTTTTCCCAGTCAAGCGCACCGGTGGCGATTTCGTCAAGCTCGTCTTCCATGCGGGCCGTGAACTGGTAGTCCGTGACGTTGGGGAAGTGCTCAACCAAGATGTCGTTCACCAGGAATGCGATGTCCGTTGGCTTCAGCCGGCGGTTCTCAATGCGTTCCACGTACCCGCGGTCAATGATGGTTGATATGGTCGGGGCGTAGGTGGACGGCCTGCCAATGCCGTACTCTTCAAGCGCTTTCACTAAGGAGGCGTCGCTGTAGCGCGCCGGGGGTTCGGTGAAGTGCTGGTTCGGGGCAAGTTGGGCGCAGTTGACCTTTTCTTTCTCCGCAAGCTCGGGCAACAAGTCCTCACGCTGGGATTCGGGGTAGATTTTCAAAAATCCGTCAAAGCTGATGACCTGACCGTTAGCGCGGAATGTGTACTGCGCATCCGTTTCGGCGGTTACGTCAACTGACGTTGCATCCATGATCGCTTCGGGCATCTGCGAGGCAAGGGCGCGGCGCCAGATGAGGTCATAGAGCTTGCGCTGGTGCGCGTCCAGCTCGCTTTTCAGGATTGCCGGGTCATTCGCCGTTTCTGTGGGCCTGATTGCTTCGTGCGCTTCTTGCGCTGCCTTTGCCTTGGTCTTAAAGACCCGGGCCCGTCCGAGCGCATACTCTTTGCCGAATGTTTTAGTCAAATACTGCTGTGCGTCATTGAGGAACTTAGACGAAAGGTTCACGGAGTCAGTGCGCATGTACGTGATGCGCCCCTCCTCGTAGAGCTGCTGGGCTAAGCGCATGGTCTGCTTGGAAGAGAAGTTGAGCTTGCGGTTCGCTTCCTGCTGGAGCGTTGAGGTGGTGAACGGCGGAGCCGGGTTTTTTTTGGTTTGCTTCTTTTCCACGCGCGTCACGACGTACGTTGCTCCTTTGAGGTCCGCGGCGAGTTCATTTGCGTGTGTTGCGTCCTTAATCTCAAACGTATCAAGCGCTTGGCCGTTGATGGCAGCGAGCTTTGCGCTGAAAAACCCTTGGGGCAGGTTCTTTTCGTCAAACTCGCTTGGGGCCTGTGCGCCGATTTTTCCAAAAATCGCATCAATGGTCCAGTACTCCTGCGCCTCAAACTGCAGGATTTCGGTTTCCCGCTCCACAATCAATCTGACGGCCACGGACTGCACCCGCCCCGCAGACAAGCCCCGCGCCACTTTTTTCCACAAGAATGGAGAAAGCTCGTACCCCACGAGCCGATCCAGGATTCTGCGCGCTTGCTGCGCGTCCACGCGGTGCAGGTCAATGGCGCGTGGGTGCTTGAAGGATTCTTCAATTGCGTTCTTGGTGATCTCGTGGAACGTGATGCGCTTGATCTGTTCAGCTTTGGGCTTCAAAAGCTCCGCCAAATGCCAGGCAATGGCTTCGCCCTCGCGGTCCTCGTCTGTTGCGAAGTAGAGGTA
>JACOVK010000063.1 GCA_016177305.1 Parcubacteria group bacterium
GAACGATTTGTTGTTGGCCTCAACGAGCGCAACCGAGAGCGGCGAGGGCGTGGCGCCGATGTTCAGGGTGGGCGAGAACGGCGTTACTCCAGGCGCCGAGTTGCGGATGGTGTACGTGAGCGTGGCGGTCTGCTTGCGGAACGTTGCATCAACCACGGTGAGGTAAATGTTTTTGATGCCGCTCCGGTTGAACGTTGCGTTGAGCCGATTCGTGCTGTCGTTGGTTGTTACGGTAGGCGTGTTAAAGTCAGGATCATCCCCCACCTGTAGGTCGTTCGGGTAGTTCCAGATGTAGGTAAACGGCATCACGCCGCCCGTTACCGTGGCATCGGCGCGGTAGTTTTGCGTGGCAAACGGCTCGGCGGACGGGGTGAGGTCAATGGTAGAAATGGCTGGACCCGCGAGAGAAAGGGAAAACGGCGCACTCGCGGGCGCGCCGTCCACCACGCTGAACGCGTGCGTGCTCGTATCGTACACCGGGACAAACCCGCCCCCGGCGCCCGCCGGTCGGTTCGGTTGCAATGCTCACGCTGGCTTCTTTTGCCTTGACGCCGGACGCATCCAGGATGGTCCACTGGAACGTTGCACTCGCATCCCACTGCGAGAGCGCCGTGCCCCGAACCGATTCATTGGCTCGGAAATCAATGGTTGACCCCGGGGGGTACGGACCGGGCCCGTCCGCTCGGGTGATGTTCGCGAAGGGCCACGTATCCGGCAACGCGGCCTGCTCCGCCGCCGACAAACTGGCCGCGTTGGCCGGCAACCGCGCTACTTGCACGGTAATGTCCATGGAGCGGCTGGCGACTTCGGCGGTTCCGCTGTAGAGCCGCAGTGTGGGCCGGGTCACGAAAGAAACAGACGCGAACGCCCGGTCGTACCGGTGCGCCACGCGGCCGCTGTTACCCGCATCCCCGATGGCAGACTCACCGTCCCCGAAGCTCCACACGTACACGAGCCCTGCTCCTTCGGTGACGTTTGCGGTAAACACGACCTCCTCGCGCGCGTACACCGCGTTTGGAGCTGGTATGGTTCCGGAGATGTAGGTAATGGAAGCAATTGCCGGAGCAGCAAGAACCTGCGGCGCAAAAAAGCTGTTCACAAAAATGAACGGCGCGCTCGCGAGAGCCGCTAACATCAAACTGCTTTTTAACCTAAATCCGCGATGAAGCATCAATTTCATACGGCAATATGCTGCTCTGTATTATACCAAAAAGAAGCATACTCCCGCAACTTTCATCGCGCCTTCATCTTAATCATGAGCCAATTTTTCTTCTCGCCCCCGAACTTGGTGCGAATCAGCGCATACGTGCCTTTGAGCTTTTTGCCGGAGAATGAAACTTCTACCTGGCCGGAGCGGACCGCACTCTTCATGGGCATCTCTTTGCCGTCTTTTTTTCGCTTGATGTTCTGGTAGGTTCCCTTGTCCCAAATCTTGACCGTGCCTGCGCCATACTCCCCTTGTGGAATCTCACCTTCAAAACTGCCGTACTCCATGGGGTGGTCTTCGGTCGCAACTGCCAGGCGCTTGTCCGCCGGATCCAGGGGCGGACCCTTGGGAACGGCCCAGGACGCAAGCACGCCGTCAATTTCAAGGCGGACATCATAGTGCAAGGCTCGCGCATGGTGCTCTTGCACGACGAACATGGGGCGCTTTGACGACCCAGACAGCCTGCCCCCCGTAGCTTTAGCGGTAGCGGGTTCGCTGGTTTTTTTAAAATCGCGCTTTGCTTCGTACTCTTTGAGCATGTTGGTATTCTAACAAAAAAGGAGGGGAAGCAGTAGTACCGCCTGCTTCCCCTCTGCATTGCCGCGCCCGGACCGGCATGCCTGGACGTATCGCGCGCGTGCTACACGTTGTACGTCTCGCGGAACTGTTCCACCACGCCCACGATGATGTCGCGGAGCGATGCGAGCGTGCCGCCGAAGAGCTCGCGGAAATCATCCATGGTCCAGCCGAGCCGCTCAAGCACCTCGGCCACGAATCCGGCAACGAACACAGCTCCGCCGATGACCAGGCCCGCGATGGCAATGGTGCCCAAGCCCGCGGCTATGAACTGGAACGCCGAGAGCCCGAGCCACGCCGCAAGCGCAACACCCGCCACGGCAATGCCATTGCGCATCCACTGGCCCGGGTCAATGCCTTGCCCGGGCTTTGCGGCCGGAAGCGGGTACGCAGCCTGCTTTCCGGCGACCTCCAGAAAATTGCCGGATGCGTCCGTGAGGCGCAGAATCAGGGTGAGCCCCTCAAACCCGAGCCTAACGAACGCGCGTTCCCCGTTCTGCTTGGTGAACGCGGGGCGGAACTGGCCCTCTTGGTCCGCGTGGAACCCGAATCCGAACGAAACAACCCTGCCGGATGCGTCCCTGACGCGGAACTGCCGGTCGGTGCCCGGGTTCGCGGCTAAGGAATCCATAAGCGCCGGCACTCCGGCGAGCGCGGACACTACGGACTCCTCGCTCTCTTCCATCATCACGCCTTGTGCTTTGGGTCCTGACGGGCTGTCAGCGCCGCAGGAAACGAACAACAAATTGCAGAAGCTTGCGATGAGCGCCACTGCGGCACACCGCAATGCAACAGGATACTGCTTGGCGTTCTGCATGGCACACTCCTCTCTGGAATTGCGAGAATCTCGCAGTGAACATCAAAAGAACACGTCATCGTAGCACTGATACGCGGTTTTGTCAACCGAAAAAGTATGCTACAATGGAGCCGCATGAAACAGAGCGCAGCGCCAACCATCTTCGTGGTCTTCGGCATCACCGGGGA
>JACOVK010000043.1 GCA_016177305.1 Parcubacteria group bacterium
TCGTTGTACACGTAGTCAATGACGTGCGAAAACACGGTATGCGAGATGTCGTGCAGCAATCCCGCGATCTGCTCTTCGTAGGAAGCGCCGAAATGCTTGAGCAAATAGTACACCCCGAGCGAGTGCTCGGCGCGGTTGGTGTTGGCGTTCGGCAAACCGAACCAATAGCTCCCGTACTGCCCCACCTGGTACAGCCGCTGGAACGCGGGTAACGCAATCAACGAAAGAGCCAGCGGGTCGCGAACCTCCCACCGGCCATACACGCGGTCGTCCACGGTAAAAGAATCTGCCATAGGTACTATGGTAGCACGCACGAGGGGCCTCTAACAAGCCACACCCGCTAAAAATCTTTCCGCGGCTTTGATGCGGCGAGCACTTTGAACGCCTCCGGAACCGTGTCAGCCAGCGTGAAGAGCTTAAGGTCCTGCGGCTCAACGGTCCGGTACTTTTTGAGCATGGTTTCGGCCACGAACGAGATGAACGGCTCCCAAAAATCGCGGCCGTAGAGCACAATCGGAATGCGCTCCATCTTTTTGGTCTGGATCAGGGTGATGATTTCGGAAAACTCGTCCAAGGTGCCGAAGCCGCCCGGGAAAAACACGTACGCCTGCCCGGCCGCGGAGAGCATCACCTTGCGCGTAAAAAAGTAGTGGAACCCGATGCCGCGCGTCACGAACCGGTTCATGCGCTGCTCAAACGGCAGCTGGATGTTGAGCCCGATAGAGTTAACTCCGGCCTCGTGCGCCCCGCGGTTTGCGGCCTCCATGATGCCCGGGCCCCCTCCGGTCGTGATGTTGAACCCCGCGTTCCCGAGCTTGCGCGCGAGCAGCTGCGCATCCTGGTAGTACCGGTCTTCGGGGTCAAGCCGCGCGGACCCGAAAAACGAAATGGTTTTTTCGTACTGCGCGATGAACTGGAAGCCCGTCACAAACTCGGACATGATGCGGAAGATGCGCCAGGTGATGGAATCCGAAGACTGCAAATTCGCTTCCGGGAGCGTATGCTTCTCATCCGGAGATTTGGGGATTTTGCAGGCAACCGGGTCTATTTGTTTTAATATTTGTTTTGGCATAGGTTTTCTGCATCAGCCTTGAAACTTCTGCACGCCCTGGGAGAGCGCGTCTGATAATGACAACGAAGGGCCGCTAGCTTCCATGTCCGAACCCGGGATTTTCGGCTTCGGGCGGCTTGCGCCGTCGTGGCGCCTTCGGGAATCTTCTTTGCGCTCGGGCCGCGGAATCTCGCCGCTGCGGACTTTTTTGAGGCAGGATTTGCAGTACACGGGCCTTGAGCCATCGGGCTTGAACGAGAGTTCGGTTTCGTCTCCGCAAATGGCGCAGTCCGCAACGAACAGGGTATCTTTTTTCTTGTCATTGCGGGGCGGATCAAAGCCGTGCAACGGCCGGGCGCCGGGTGTACCCTGGGAATCCCCATGGTTCGGCCGCGGGATGCTCGGGCGCGCGGGCGCGGGACCGCGGTCGCGAGCCGGAGCGAAACGCGCGCTCGCGCGCGTTCCCTCGTCCGAATCCTCGCCCCTGCCCGCCTCGCTCCAGCGTATGATTTTTTCTTCCACCACCGCTCTGCTCGTTGTGTACCGCTCGCGGGAAACCTTGATAACCTTCTCCTTGTTGTCGGTTTTGCCGGAAATGGGCGGCAGGGTTGTCGCGGAAAACGGCTGGCTCGCAATCCCGTCAATCATGAGCTTCATGTACACCTCGTACTTGCCCAAATTCACGAGATCCTCTTCCATAAAGTACGGCTCAAACTCTGCCACCAGCGCCTCGGCGTCCGTGCCCCCGATCCGGAACAGCATCATGGTGCCCACGTTCCCGAACACCGCGGCCTGCACCAGCTCGTCCAGCTGCTCAATGTACTGGTGCGCGATGATGAGGTTAAGGCGGTACTTGCGCGCCTCGGAGAGGATGTTGGCGAACGACTCCGTGGCAAAGTTCTGGAACTCGTCAACGTACAAGTAGAAATCCCTGCGCTCTTCCTCCGGGATGTCCACGCGGCTCATGGCAGCCATCTGGATTTTGGTGATGAGCATGGCTCCGAGCAGAGCCGAGTTGTCCTCGCCGATGCGGCCCTTGGCGAGGTTCAACAACAGAACCTTTTTTTCGTCCATGACCTCCCTCATGGAAAACGAGGACTTCACCTGGCCCACGATGTTGCGGATGACCGGGCTTGAGAGGAA
>JACOVK010000011.1 GCA_016177305.1 Parcubacteria group bacterium
ACTCTCGCGTGTTTGCGTCTACCATGAAGATTACGTTGCTTTCCGTCATAGCTGGCTGGGCGCTGTACGCCAGCCTCTTCATCGTGGCTCCGTACGTTGATACGCGAACCGGCATGGGCCTTTTGGTTCAGGCTGGGATTGCAGGAGTGGTTGGGTTGCTGGCGTATCTGGGCCTGGGGAAGCTGATGAAATTGGAGGAAATGAAGGTTTGATGCCTGCCTGCACAAGATGAGATACATCGTATGCAGGCGCAATAAAATAAGAGCCGTGCCCGTCCTGCGAGGAGGGGCACGGCTGGGTTGGGGCGCGATTGCGCCGGATAAGCGCTCGTCCGGCTTACGCCGAGGCAGCCTCCACGGCCGCGATCTGGGGTGAGACTCCCGCGAGTTCGTCCTCCTGGGGCGCGTGCCAGATGAGCGCGGAGAGGTCAAGGCCGTGTTGGCTCGCCTGCTTGAGCATGAACTCGTCAGAGAGAGCCACTCCGTCGGCATCCAGGAAACCTCGTTCGCAGGTCACGTAGTCATTGGTCACCGGCGAACGGCGAGCCAGGGCCCAAGCCAGGCGAATCCTGGCCAAAGGCGTCAACAGCTGTTCCATCTTTTCCTCCTCCTTGGTAGGGGGGTGGGGGTTGGTCAGACGCTCTGGATGGCAAGCAGGCCCGCGCGGAAGCCGAACAGGTTCTCGGCGAGCGTCTTCATGGTTTCCGAGAGTTGGCTGATGTCGGGATCCTCGTTGCGGAGAAGCGGCAGGGGGATGGTGTACTCGCACGTCCAGTAGCCGCTCGTGTCCTTGACCTCTGTCCTCCACCGGCCGTCCGGAAAGCCGAGCCTGGCGCGTGTGGCGGTCACGAACACCTGGAATGGAAGAAGAGCCCGTTGGCGCTTTGCTTTATCCACGAATACATGGCTGCAGCCGAAGAAGACGACCAGCGAAGGTGGGTCGTCTTGCGTGTGGGCCATGATGGCCAACTTGCCGCGCGCGCCGCCCACGAGGAAAAAGGGCAACAGCTCCTGGTGGGCGCCAATCGGCGACCACTTGACTGCAAGTCCTCCATCTTCTCCAGTGCCCACATGGAACCGTGAGGGTACCCACTCGGTCTCCCGCACCGCGGTTTGCGTCATAGCGCATTTCCTTCGGGTTTGGGGTGAATGTGCGGAAACTCAAGGTGCATTACGAACAGATACCATGTTACTCCGCCGTGATGCACGTGTCAAGCGCATTCATTGCCCAAACCAGGGCTTTCCATTATACTGCACGATATGCGGGACATTAGGAATTTTTGCATTATCGCCCACATTGACCACGGCAAATCCACGCTCGCGGATCGGTTTTTGGAGCTGACGCATACGGTGGCCGAGCGGGATATGAAAGACCAGATGCTTGATCAGATGGATCTGGAGCGGGAGCGCGGCATCACCATCAAGCTCCAGCCCGTGCGCATGCAGTACGAGGGGCATGTTTTGAATTTGATTGACACGCCCGGGCACGTGGATTTTTCGTACGAAGTTTCGCGGTCATTGCAGGCGGTTGAAGGCGCGATTCTTCTGGTTGACGCAAGCCAGGGAGTTGAGGCGCAGACGCTCGCGAATTTGTACCTCGCCATTGATCAGAATTTGGCCATCATTCCGGTCATCAACAAGATTGATTTGCCCGCAGCTCGCGTTCCCGAAGTCACGCAGGAGCTGGTCAAACTTCTAGGAATCAAAGAAGATGAAATCCTGCTTGCGTCTGGAAAAACCGGGCAGGGCGTAAAAGAGATCCTGGATGAAGTCATCAAGCGCGTGCCGGCTCCCGAATCAAAAAGCGACAAGACGCAAGGCTTGATTTTTGATTCTATGTATGATGATTACCGCGGAGTGGTTGCGTACGTGCGCGTGGTGAACGGCGCTATCAAAAAAGGGGATATGGTGCACTTTATCAGCGCAAACAAAGACACGCACGCTCTGGAAGTGGGAACCTTTAAGCCGAAGTTTGACCCAAAACCGGAGCTTTCAGCTGGAGAGATCGGGTACCTTGTCACGGGGTTTAAGGAAGTCGGGAACGCAGCCGTAGGCGACACCGTCACCCAGGCAAAAGATGCGGCAAGCGCTCTGCCGGGGTACCAAGAGGTCAGGCCCATGGTGTTTGCGGGCATATTCCCTGAAGCAGGGGACCAGTACCCCAAGCTTCGGGACGGCATGGCAAGGATGAAGCTTACGGACGCGGCTTTGCAGTTTGAGCAGGAGCAGTCCAAGGCCCTGGGGTTCGGGTATCGGTGCGGATTTTTGGGCATGCTGCACATGGAAATAATCGCCGAGCGCCTAAAGCGGGAGCACGGATTGCATCTGGTGGTAACCACGCCGTCAGTGGCGTACGAAGTAAAGCTTCAGAACAACGAAACCATTACCATCCATTCCCCGCAGGAGCTGCCGGACCCGTCAAAAATCCTTGAAATCCGCGAGCCCTGGGTTAGAGCGGAAATCGTCACCCCAAAAGCGTATGTTGGGGGCTTGATGGCGCTCGTGCAGGAGCGGCACGGCTTGTTCGGCAGCACCGAGTATCTGGATGAAACGCGCGTGGTACTGCACTTTGAGATTCCGCTCTCTGGTTTAATCACGGATTTTTATGATACACTAAAGAGCGCATCCAGCGGGTACGCGTCTTTGAACTACGAGCTCAAGGACTACCGCAAAGCGGACATCGTGCGGCTTGACATCCTCGTGGCGGAAGAGGTGGTTGAGGCGTTCAGCATCCTGGTTGCGCGGCAGGACGCGTACGATACCGGCAAGCGCATGGTAACCAAGCTCAAGGACATCATTCCCCGTTCCCAGTTCGTCATCAAATTGCAGGCCGCGGTGGGGGCCAAGATCATTGCCGCGGAGCGCATCAGCGCCCTGCGCAAAGACGTCACCAAAGGTTTGTACGGCGGAGACGTCACGCGCAAGCGCAAGCTCTTGGAAAAGCAGAAAAAAGGGAAAAAGCGCATGACCTCATTCGGAAAAGTTGAGAT
This sequence comes from Parcubacteria group bacterium, assembly GCA_016177305.1. Classification (GTDB taxonomy): domain Bacteria; phylum Patescibacteriota; class Patescibacteriia; order UBA2169; family UBA2169; genus CG10-46-32. Next base: position 2,990 of record JACOVK010000011.1, read on the forward strand.
TCCGGCTCGGGCGTTCCTTGAGGTGCTCAAACGCTAGTGTCTTTTTGTCCAGTGGGTGTTCGGAGATATAAATTTTGTGGCTCCGAAGGGTCGCTATCCGCTCCATCATTCTCGCCAAAAAATTTATATCTCCTGCACACCCCAACACCTAAGCCGTGTTTTATGAAGCGCAAAACCGTCATCAAAATCGCCTGGACCGTCATCACGCTCATCGTGGGATTCTCGTTCATCATCCTTCCGTTCTTGTACTCAAGCTCGTATGGATATTAGGAAGGTCATCACCAACCTGGACGACGACGAGGATGTGCGTGGCGTGTACCACGAGTTTCCGCTCGTGTACTTCTGGCAGTGGCTGGGCGGATTTCTGGTGTTCCTGTCGCCGTTTTTCTTTTTGTACTTGTTTCTTGCGTGGGGCGCTTACGGGAGCGCGGCGTTCCTGCTCCTGTTCCTCGCGGGCGCGTTCTGGCTCTACCGCACCTGGCGCAGGTGGTACTACGGCATCATCGGCGTCACCAGCAAGCGCGTGGTCATCATCCGCCAGAACGGCATACTGGACCGCATGGTGTCCCAGATTGACTTGGACAAGATTTACGACGTTACGTACCGGCACAAAGGGATGATGCAGACCATGCTCAACGTGGGCATCCTGTACCTGACCCCGGGCAGTTTTGAGAAAATTGAGCTCGGCCAGATCCGCGGGCCCGCGGCCATCCAGAAGCTCATCCTCAAAACCCAGCAGGAGTTCATGGTTACCTTGCAGCCGCGGCAGTTCTCGGAGCAGGACCTCTCCCGCGTCATCAGCGAGATCCGCTCGCTTGCCGGTGAAGAGCGCTGGAAGCGCATTCAAGGCGGGGACAAAGAAGACGAACAAAAGCTCATTGATGAGGTGCGCGAGGCCGAGAGCGAGGAAAAAGCAAGGGCCATTGAGCAGTTCTTCGGGTACCGGGAACCTAAGGGGCACGATGATTAGCAAAAGGTTTCGGCATTCAAGCGTCCGCTTCCTCAAGGGCGCGTTTTGTGCTACAATATAGTAACGCTAACCGTAAGAAATACGTCTTACAGCAGTGCATGAAGCATACGGTATTGCCTATAATTTTTATTGCGCTTTTTTTGGCGGCGCCGAATCCGTCCGCAGCGCGTTTTTACGATCCCAACGACATTCTCACGGATGCTGAGCTGACCAACGGAAACGCGCTCTCCCGAACTGCGATTCAAAACTTTTTTGAATCAAAAAACAGCGTTCTAAAGAGCGTTACCGCAACCGTAAACGGAGTGCCCAAGCTGGTCTCGGAGATGGTGTACGAAATCGGGAAGCAGTACGGCATAAGCCAGAAGTTTCTGCTCGCCAAACTCCAGCAGGAGCAGGGGCTGATTGATAAGGCGAGCGCAACCGCGAGTCAGCTGGACTGGGCAACCGGGTACTCGTGCTTCAACGACCGGTGCAACGAAAAGTACCGCGGCATCTACCAGCAACTGGACGCGGCAGCTGATACCCAGCGCATTTACGCGGAGCGCACGTATTTTGACTACGCCGTTGGAAAGGCAACCAAAACCAAGGACGGGTACACGGTGACCCCCGTAAACCAGGCAACCGCGAACTTGTACATCTACACCCCGTACCAGGGTTCGCTTACGGGCATTGGCGGAAATTTTTTCTTTTCCAGAATCTGGAACCAGTACTTTACGGAGCGCATCTATCCGGACGGAACGCTGCTGCGAGACATCGCGACCAACGAGTACTGGAAGATTGAAGATAACAAGCGCCGCAAATTCTCGGACGCTTCTGTGTACCTCGCGGACCATGCATTGGATGATGCCATTGACGTCACCAGCGACCGCCTCGCGTACTACCAGGCCGCGGGCCCCATTACCACCGCCAACAACACCGTGGTGACCACCGAGGGAGGGGGAATCATGTACCTGCTCTCGGACGGCTTAAAGCATCGCCTGGTGGGTGAAACGGCATTGGCCGCGCTTGGCTTTCGCCTGGCAGACACTGAACCCATCACGCCGGTGGTGATTCCAAAAGCAGAACTTGAGTCATTAACCGAAGGCGAGCCAATCACCGAGCAGTCCGTGTATCCAAAGGGAATTTTGATGAAGAGCGATGGGCCCGAGATTTTCTGGGTTAAACACGGCATCAGGCACCAGCTTTTGGATGACGCGGTGTGGCAGGAGAACTTTAACCGCGAGCAGCCCCTTTACGTTGCCCAGAGCACGCTCTCCGGTTTTCCGCCCGCTGATCCGGTAGCGCTTGCCGAAGGCAGTTTGGTTAAATCATCAGACGGGACGTTTTATGTGGTTTCCAACGGGAAAAAGAAGCGCATTGCAAGCGCTGACATAGTAGCGCGGATGTATGGTTCTGCAATCATTGCTTCGGTGCGCGAGGCGAGCGACGCGCTGCTTGGGCTTACGGCTATCGGGGACCCTATTGAGTACCTTGATGATGCCGTGCAGGATCCGGCTGATTACGTTTCCTACGCGGACCGCGTTGGAACGGCAAGCCAGAGCCAGGCATCCGCATCAACGGCTCCGCCCGAGTACCTTACGCTGTACGACAACATTAACGTTCCGGAGCGCATGGTTGCCGGAAGCGTTGCGAGCGCCGCAGTCGCATTCCGGAATCGCGGGCAAGCCACGTGGAGCGCGGGCACGGTATATTTGAAATTGATTGACGAAAACGAGAGCGCAAGCTCGTTCCTTACCGACAATCGCATCCCGCTTGGCGCGGACGTTGCGCCAAATGGCTTGGGAACGTTTACGTTCAGCGTTACGGCTCCTACTGCCGGAGGCGAGATCCGCGAGTGGTACATTCTTGAGTACACCGATTCAAACGGGAACATCGTTGAAATGCGCGGCGGGCTCGTGGGAAAAACCATATCCGTTGTCTCTGGAGTTTCTGCGCACGTAACCAAGCACAACATCCCCATTGCCGTGCGCAGAAAATGGACGCCTATCCCCATCACTCTGGAGCTTAAAAATACGGGCACAGACCAGGCGTGGACTGCCCGCCGCGCCGCAGTGACACTTTTGGGGGAAGACGGCGCTCCAAGCCCGTTCTACGACAAGAACGATTGGATAGATAAAAAAGTGGTGGGCGTGCCGCTCAACAAGAGCATGGTCAAGCCCGGAGAAACCGGAATCGTCAAATTTACGCTGGACCCGCGCAACATTAAACCCGGGACATACCGGCTGGTGTTTTCCATGGAGCTGCGCGACGCGAAAAAGGGCGTGTTCCTCAATGGAAAAGAAACCTGGGAGCGCATGATCCGCGTTGACCCGTAGTATGCCGAATTCAATCGCCAAAACCATATTTTTTTCCAAGCCCATGATTGCGCTTGAGGTTTGCGCGGTTCTCGCGTTCGGGTTTTATGTGGGCAAGGAAGTAGTGGAGAAGCGGGCCATAGAAGCCCAAATCGCGGCCATGGAAGCGGATATCGCCAAGCTCGTCCACGAAAAAGACAGCTTAGGGGAGCTCATTCGGTACGCGGAGACCGATTCCTTCATCCAGCAGGAAGCGCGGGAAAAACTAAACCTCACGGCCCCGGGCGAGAGCGTGGTCGTGATTCCGGACATTGATTCGGCTTCCTCCCCAACCGGCGCGCAAGAAGCGTCCGGCCAGAGCCAAAGGAGCGCCATTCTCGGAGCCGCGGATGCCGTAATCTGGTGGGAGTACTTTTTTGACCATGATCAGCTTACCCCTCAATCCGATGCGCAATATCCGCAATAGCCATGCCAGGCGGCTGGCGTGGATTCTCGCCGCGCTCGTTGCAGCGGTTTTTTTGTTCGGGATCGGCGTGTACCGGTTCCAGTGGCAGTCAAGGGCGGTATACTATGCCGCGCGCGCCATCCCGTACCCCGCCATCATAGTTGACTGGGAGTTCGTCCCCCTGCACCGGTACTTGAGCGATCTGGCCGCGCTCAACTCGTACTGGAGTTTCCAGCGCGAGAACAAAAACGTTTTGCTTGGGATTCCGGACCCGCAAGAAATCCGCGAGCGGCTCGTGCACAAGCTCATCACCGAGCAGATCACGGCCATCTGGGCCCGCAAAAACCGCGTTACGGTCTCGGAGCAGGAAGTGTACCTGGAGTGGGAGCGGCTCAAGGAAAAACCCGAAAGCGAGGAGGAAATTTCAAAATTTCTGCGTACCGCGTACGGGTGGAGCGATTCGCAGTTCATCGGGCGCGTGCTCCGGCCGTTCCTGCTCCAGCAGAAAGCGAAAAACGCTTTGATTGAGGAGTTCGGCAAGAGCAACGAGGATCTGGAGCAGGAAGCTTTGGGAGTGTACGTGCTTGCCGCGGAAGTTGGCGCTGATTTTTCCGAGCTCGCGAAGCAGTACAGCTATGACGCGGTTACGGGTCCGCGGGGCGGGGACTTGGGATACTTCGGCCGCGGCGTCCTCCCGCCCGCATTGGAGCAGGCTATTTTTTCCATGTCCATTGGAGAAATAAGCGCGCCGGTTGAGTCTTCGTTCGGGTACCACGTCATCAAGCTTGAGGATCTTTTGTATGACGATTCCGGCGTTGCGCAAAAAGCGCGGGCCAAGCACATCCTGATACGCGGGTTTGATTTTGACGAGTGGGTTCTGCAGCAAAAAAAAGACCTTGCGATTTTCCGGCTCGTGCGGTAGCGATTTGGTTGTGGAGCGGATGACGGGGATCGAACCCGCGATCTTCTGCTTGGGAAGCAGACGTTCTACCACTGAACTACATCCGCGTGGAGCCACCTCCGGGGATCGAACCCGGGACCTCTGCTTTACGAAAGCATTGCTCTACCAGCTGAGCTAAGGTGGC
>JACOVK010000045.1 GCA_016177305.1 Parcubacteria group bacterium
ACGTGCCGGCGCGCTGGGAACTGGCTCGCGATGCGGTGCGGATTCGTAATGACATGCGGTCAAAGACGCTGATTGTGGGCAACGGAGATGTGTTGTCTTTGAAAGATGCCCGGCAAAAAGCTGATGAAACAGGCGTGGACGGGGTCATGGTCGGCAAAGGTATTTTTGGAAATCCGTGGTTCTTTTCCGGCCACACACCTACGACTGACGAGAAGCTCCGTGTTCTGATTGAACATTGCAAGCTGTTTGAAGAACTCGTCAGCCACAAGCGCTTCCACGTCATGAAAAAGCACTTCAAAGCCTATGTCCAAGGCTGGGAGGGCGCTAAAGAACTGCGCATGAAGCTGATGGAGTGCGAAACCGCGGATGAGGTGGAACGCGCCATTGTGGAAATGGGGACATGACCCATTTTTCAGTTTATGCGCTCATCAAACTCTTCCTTAGAGCACACTTCCCACGCAACAAGATGCTTCATCAGGTCTTTTACAATGTGTTTATTCACCACCCCGTGCTTGAATGGGACAAGGAACGGGCGTTCGGCGAACGTGTGCTTGACGCTGTAGTTGTGTTTGCCGCCGCGGGTGATGGTTATGTGTTCATGCGTTTCCAGCCACGCAAGCAACGTTTTACCTTTTTGATTTTCGCGTCAGCGTACTCCCCCATACCAGTGCTACGCAAGCTGGCGTTTCAGCTTTGGCCTGGAGAAGCCGATGCGCGCTCCTTGCACGTCAGCATCCCGGAGTTTTACAAACTGCTCCGGACTCGGTTCAAACCGCTTGTACCGCATCAGCGCGTCCGCGTATGTTCTCGGAATCTCGTACACCGCAAAGAGCGCGTCATTAACCATCTCAATAAATTCGTCCGGCGAGTACGCCTGCGTCATAAACGCCGCGTCGCCCGCGGTAATCCGGCCCACGATGCACGCGCCATCCCGAAACCAATCAACCGCAATCTCCTCCGGCAGGCGGTGGACGTACGCTTCAAGCGCTTCCGGAGAAATATCCGGCGCGCCAAACAATTGTTTCATCGCATCAAACATAACTGCTGTCAGTATACCACGGCTAATAGCAACAAGACACTAGTATATCCACACCAGTATACTTGTCAAGGCCTGTGGTGGAAAAATGGGTCATGTCCCCATTTTTTACCTTAGCAAGAGGAAGAACAAGCTATTTTTTATCATCAATATAGTACTCATAATACACCACAACACTTGCCGCGTACCACATCATCCAAAAAAATAATTCTTCAAACGGAAACACCAATCCGATAATCTCCACTGAACCGATATACTCGCCGGTAAAAATCCAGCCCTCTGTCTTGAGCGCGGCGAGTTCCAGCACAAGCCACACAAAAAAGAAAAACGCGGCAATCTTGAAAAGCTTGTCCGTGATTTTTGGTTTGCGCAAAGCCACGTACAGGGGAAATACAATAGCAATGGCGCCGCCAATCAAATAGACATATGGGACAGAAAGCAAGGCTGGATTAATTATGTACAGCGCGAGAATAAAAATCAAAATCAACACCGAAGGAATAACAGACCACACGGCATTTTTTGATACTCGCGGATTCTTTTCATCATCTAAAAAGTGCTCATAAAAAACCACAATCATAAGCGTCATCAGCATGAATCCAATAATGTCGTCCACGAGAGGGTAAAAATCAAAAAGCCTAACCGGGAACATTAAACGGGTCACTATCCAGCCTTCGTTAAGGGTAACAATAAAATCAAAAATAAAACCAAATATCGCCCCAAAGATGACAACCGCTAAAACAATCTTCTTTGGATTTTTCTTTTTTCTTGCAATAAGGTACGCAGATGGAATCAGCAGGGTAAGAAGGCCAAGCGCGAGCGGGGTCAGAGAAAACAAAACAGTAATACCAGCTCCTGCGATAATAAGAGTTGACACCACGATCAAATCAATTTGTTTTTTTCTTACCATATACTAGTGCGCCAGCCACTCCGCGGATTGCCTCACCAACAGCTCGTTTGCGCGCCTCGGCTCGGCCATGATTTCTTTGACGATTTTTTCCATGTGCATACCTTGTGAGCCCTTGACCAGCACCAGGTCCCCTTTTTCCATGCGGTTCTGGACAAACAAGCCCGCTTCCTGCGTGGTGCCAAATTCAAACACGCGCTCCTCGGCCATGCCAGCTTCCCGCGCGCCGCGTGCCATGTCCCTGGCGCGCTCTCCGACGGTTATCAGCACATCTATGCCCAGTGACGCAACGAGTTTGCCTATGGCGCGGTGCTCGCCTTCGCTCAAGCTCCCAAGCTCCAGCATGTCCCCGAGCACGGCAAACACAGTTCCCGGGCGATACAAATCCGCGGAGGCCTGCAACGCGGCTTTCACGGAAGCCGGGGACGCGTTGTAGGTATCATCAATAATGGTGGTGCGCTTAATGCCGGGCACTATGCGCATCCGGCCCGGCTCAAGCTTGAGTTCACCCAATCCTTCCGCAACCTCAACCATATTCACCCCCAGTATGCCGGCGACGCTCGCTGCAACCAGCGCGGGGTAGGCCCAGTGGCTGCCCAGCGCATTGCGGATCAAGACGGGCGTGACTGACCCGGCCGCGTGCACCTTGAACGACATTCCCGCGATTCCGGTTTCGGCATCATTGGTTTCGCTTACCCGGATGTCGGACGCGAACACATCTACTCCTTCTGCCTCGGCAAGCCCGTACGCGGCTTTTTGGGCGTTTGATTTGTCCGCAAGCTTCGCTACTTCCGCATTATCCCGGTTCACCACAATCCACCCGTCCGGCCGCACTGCCTTAAACAGGGTTCCTTTTTCCTTTGCAACTCCCGCGATATCCCCGAACTGCTCGGTGTGCGCCGCGGAAATCGCGGTGATAACGGCAATATCCGGTGGTGCAATGGCCGTTAAGGCTGCAATATCCCCGGGCTTGTCCGCTCCCATCTCAAGCACCAGAACCTTGGCGTAGCTGCACGGCCGCACGAGCAAACTCGCCGCGCGCAGCAGTACGGCACACCACCTGATGGGCGAACGGCCCGGTTTCCAGTCTATGTCAAAAATGGCGAGCGGCACGCCAATGTCTGTGTTGTAGTTGCCGCGGCTCCTGCGGGTTTTGAACTTCTTCTTAATGGCCGCGTACACCGCCTCTTTGGCAGCGGTTTTCCCCACGCTGCCCGTGATGGCAACCACAATCGGGCGGTACTTTGCAATGACCCGGCGCGCCAAGGCGTGCAATAGTTTGATGAGTAGGTGCTTCATAGCGCTTCATCCGGCGGGACCTCGTAATACTGCATAATGAATTTGGCAATGTCCCCGAACACCGGAGCCGCGGTGGAGGAAGCGAAGCGGCCGTACCGCGGCTGGTCCAGCTTGATGAGCATGGCAAACCGCGGCGAGTCAACGGGCCCGAATCCCGCAAACGAGTGGATGGTTGCCTGTCCGTACACCCCGCCTTCCGCGAGCTGGGCAGTGCCGGTTTTTCCGGCAAGGTAGTACCCCGGCACGCCGCCGTGGTTATCGTACCCCTCCCTGACCACGGAGACCAGCATGCCCGCGACAACGGTTGCGGTGCGCGGATGCACGGCCTCGCTCGCCACCGAGGGATTGGTAACCGAAATCACGGAATCCCCCCGCCTTTTCTCCTTGATAATGTAAGGTTTCATCAGTGTACCATCATTTGCCAAGGCTGCATACGCCATCACAATCTGGAGCGGGGTCACGGTGATTCCCTGGCCGAACGAGGCTGTTGCCGCCCAGATGTCCCCCCGTTTTTCCAAGGACGACGTGTTGCCGGAAAGCTCGTTCGGAAGCTCAATGCCTGTTTCCGAACCAAAGCCGAACGCTTCCGCGTAGTCGCGGAATTTCTCCGGCCCGATACGCTGCTGCACAAACACCGCGCCCGTGTTCAAGGACTGTTCCAGCACCGTAACCATGTCCACCTCCCCGCGCCCATTGCCGTCAAAGTTGTTGAGCCGATGCTCTCCGACAATCACAAAGCCTTCATCCACGTACGTGGTTTGCGGGGTAATCGCCGCTTCGTTCAAGGCGGCTGCCATAGTGAACGGCTTAAAAATGGATCCCGGCTCGTACGCGCTTGCCACCGCGGGGTTTTGGTACACGCCAATGTCCGAGACTTCGCTGTACGCATTCGGATCAAAGCTCGGGCTTGCGCACATCACGAGCACGGCCCCGCTTGCGGGGTCCACGATGATGGCGGTGCCGGACGCGGCGCCGACCTCCGCAACTCGTTCCGCAAGCTTCCTGCACGCGTAGGTCTGCAAGGTCCGGTCAATGGTCAGCACCAAATCAATGCCGCTCTCGGGCTCTTTCCGCTCAAGCTCCGCGGTTTGGATGAGCCTTCCGGAAACGTCCGTGGCTCCGGAAACCACGCCGTCTGCGCCCTTAAGCTCGGATTCAAAAAACCCCTCTAGCCCGTACTGGCCGACGCGTTCCTCGCGAGCCACTCCCACAAACCCAGTCAGGTGCGCAGTTACCGCGCCCTCGGGGTAGTACCGCCACTCTTCCGGCTCCCATCCCAGGCCGGGTATTCCGAGCGCCGTAAACGGCGCGAGCTGCTCGCTTGAGAGCTTGTGCAGGAGCGGCTCGTAGATGTCGTTTGGTTTAGCCAGGCGGTAGCGCAGCGTGTCTTCCGTAATGCCGTACGGAACCACCAAATCCAAAAGCGCGCGAACGCCGGCTTCCGGATCCGTAACGTCTTTCGGAACGAGGTACACCTGGCTGAACGCGCGGTTCGTAGCGATGGGGTACTGCGTGCCCGAGGCGTGCTCGCCGATGAAAATTTTTCCGCGTGCGGCCGCAATGCTCCGGACCGTTCCGTGCTGGCGCGTGGCCTGCTCCGAAAGCTCTGCGGCGCGCAGAATCTGCAAGGAAGCGAGCCGGTACGAAAGCAAGGCGCCGAATACAAAAACAACCCCGATCACCAGATAGAGGCGTTTTTGGGGAATAAACTCACGATAGTTACGGCGAGATCTTGGCGTCATACGCGGCCACCGCACTGAATCCCGTTTGCAAGTAGGTTACCTCTTTGGGAGCTTCCAACGCGAGGAGCTCCGCGCGTTGCGCCACTCTCTCAAGCGATCGGGCCTGTGAGAACTGCCAGTTTAAATCCCGGATTTCATCCGCAAGCGCCGACTGGCGCTCTTCCAGCTCGCGGATGGAAAACGTGTGCTCGGCCTGGTTATTGATCTGCCACACGTACGCGACCGCCAAACCGAACAAAAGCCCGATGAGGATGCTGTGCCATGCAAGGATTTGTGCGTTGTGCGCTCGTAGGTGCATACGGCCTTTTGCAGAATAATTTTTCGTAGCGAAATTTAAAAATGAGGCTGATACTACAATTTTTCTATAATGCGCAGCTTGGCGCTCCGGGACGCCCGGTTCTGGAGCGCTTCGGCGCGGGCGGGTTTGATTACTTTTTTGTTGACGAGCGCGATGGAAGGATGCTCGCTACGGGCCAAATCCCTAAAAAAGAATTTCACCATCCTATCCTCCAGAGAGTGGAACGTGAGCACCGCCATGCGGCCGCCGGGAGCGAGCAACGAAACCAGCGCAGGCAAAGCCTGTTGCAGATTCTCAAGTTCCCGGTTGGTAGCTATGCGCAGAGCCTGGAAAATGCGGGTAGCGGGGTGGATGCGGTGTCTACCGCGCCATCCGGCTCCGCGCACAACTACGTCTGCCAGTTCTCGAGTGGTGTTGATGGGCGCGAGCTTGCGCGCAGCGGC
>JACOVK010000050.1 GCA_016177305.1 Parcubacteria group bacterium
ACGCTCTAACCAACTGAGCTACGGGCCCAAGCGAGAAACCGCAATTTACTTGCGGGAAATAATCTTGTATAATACTACCATTGTTTGGCCGCAAATTCCAGCCAATACTAGCATGAACATGGATAAACGCAACCGCATTGATTTTTTGGGCGCTCCCGAGCTCATACGAGAATTTTCCACCCCGGCGGCGCGGAAAAAATTTTTTAGATGGACCCGTGCCGCGCCCCTCTCTCTGACGCTTGCACTGCTTCTGGGGCTTGCGTACACCACCCGCGCCGTCATTTCTTCAAACGAACTTGCGCAGCAGCTCGGGAGCGCGTCGGTGTTTGAGCAGCTCAAGCACCTCGCGACCGCAGGCGATCGCCCGCTTGATGGCGAATCCGAAAGGCGCATCAACGTGCTGCTCTTGGGAATCGGAGGGGAAGCGCACGAAGGCGGGCAGCTCTCGGACACCATCATCGTGGCGAGCATTGACCCGCAAAAGCCCGCGCTCGGGCTGCTCTCGCTTCCCCGCGATCTGGTGGTGGCCATCCCCGGCGTGGGCTGGCAGAAAATAAACGCGGCGCACGCGTACGGCGCGGCTGCGCAACCGGACACTGCCGGAGCTGGCGCGGCGCTCGCCAAAAAAACAGTCACAAACACAAGCGGGCAAGAAATCCACTACTACATCAAACTGGACTTTGAGGGGTTTACCAAAGTGGTGGATGCGCTCGGCGGCATCCGCGTGGATGTTCCGGTTTCGTTTACGGACTACGAGTACCCGGACGAAAACTTCGGCTACGCGCCCGTGCACTTTGACGCGGGCTGGCAGAACCTCACCGGCGAACAAGCGTTACAGTACGTGCGCTCGCGGCACGGCACCGAAGGCCAGGGCACGGATTTCGCGCGCGCGGCGCGGCAGCAGCAGATCCTGGAAGCCCTGCTCGCGCGCGTATCAGCGCTCTCAACGCTCTTAAACCCCAACAAGCTCCTCGCGCTCTCGGACATTATCGGCACGCATATTGAAACGGATATGGAGCTCTGGCAGCTCTTGCGGCTCTATGACATCGGAAAAAACATCAGCCCCGGCGCAGTCACCCAGGTGGTCTTGAGCAACGAAGCCGGCGGCTTGCTTTCGGCAGACACCAACGAGGAGGGGACCTACCTGCTCCGCCCGAGGCTCGGCGCCGCGGATTTCTCGGAAATCCAAGCTGCAGCCCAAAACATCCTGGCTGGCGGAGCTCGGGGCTTCGCGCGGGAAATCCGGGATGCTGGCCTCCGGATCGCCATCCAAAACGGAACCGCGCGCGAAGGCCTGGCAGCCGCGGCCTCCCAAAAGCTGCAGCTCCTGCCCTACCGCGTCACCCAAGTTTCAAACGCCGAGAAGCAGAATTACGAGCGCACGGTCATTTACAAGCTCTCAAGCCAGGCCAATGAGGAGGATATTTCCCTGATCCGCCAAGCCCTGAACGCGAACGTGGCCCCGGTAGTGCCGGACTTTCTCCGGGAAGTGGACGCCGATGTGCTGATCATTGTGGGCGGGGACTCGCCCGCGTAGCATGCGTACCGTATGAGCATTCCGCAGGTCGTCATCGTCGGCAGGAGCAACGTCGGCAAATCAACCTTGTTCAACGCCATCGTGGAAGAGCGGCGCGCCTTGGTGGCGCCCGTTGCAGGCACCACGCGCGACGTGCTGGAAACGGAGGTTGCATGGCGGGGCAAACGTTTTGCCATCGTTGATACGGGCGGCCTTGATCCGGCAAAGGACGATGCGTACCGCGAAGCAATCGTCACACAGGCAAAAAAAGCGCAAACCCAAGCTGCGGTCATTGTATTGATGGTTGATGTCACCATCGGGCCGTTGGACCAAGACCGAAGCATCGTCAAAGACCTACGCAAACTCGGCGTGCCCGTACTGCTCGCCATCAACAAGTGCGACAACGCGTTCCGCCGGAAGCGCGCAGGCGCGTTCGCGCGCCTCAACCTCCCCTCCTTCCAGATCTCCGCATCAAACGGCTCGGGCATCGGGGATCTCCTGGATGCGGTCGTTGACAAAATCCCGGAGTCAGGCGAAGCCGCGCCGAAAAGCGACGTAACGCTCGCGCTGGTTGGCAAGCCCAATGTTGGCAAGTCAAGCCTCTTAAACAGCGTCTATGGCGAGGAGCGCATGATCGTCTCCGAAACTCCGCACACGACCCGCGACTCCCAGGACGTCGCGGTCGCGCACGGCGGAACCACGTACACCGTGATTGACACCGCGGGCATCAGGCGCAGAACAAAACACGGGGATGACGTGGAGATGCTCTCCATCAACAAATCCATGGCCGCAATTGCCCGCGCGGACGTGGTTGCCTTGGTGGTGGATATTTCAGAAAGCCTGTCATCGCAAGACCACCGCCTGGCGCGCGAGATTGAGGACGTGAACAAGGGGCTCTTCATTGTCGCGAACAAGTGGGACAAGATTCCGGAAAAAGATTCCCACTCCATCAACCGGTACGCCGAGTACTTGGCAAGCCAGCTGCCAAACCTCTCTTGGGTGCCCATCATATTTACTTCTGCGATTGACGACAAGCGAACCAAAGAAATGCTTGAACTGGCAAAAGACATCAAACAGAATCTTGACCGGACCATTTCGGACAATGCGCTTTCAAAATTCCTTAAAACGCTCGTTGCCAAGCGCAAGCCCACCATCGGAAAAGGCACGCGCCGCCCACGGTTGCTCTCGCTTACGCAAACCGCAACCAATCCCCCGTCATTTATCCTGGAAATTCCGGTCAAGACAGACCTCGCGCACTCCTACCAGCGGTACTTGACGAACAGCCTGCGCGAAAAATTTGACTTTGAGGGCGTGCCCATTAAGCTTACGGTGCGGTCCCGCGAACTTAAAAAGGGCGAAGGCCAAGATGAGCACCCGCGCAAAAAGCGCATGACGCACCGCTCTCACCGCTATTAATGAGGAACCGTGTGCCCGACAATTCACCCAGGGAACGTGCGGCTGAGTTACGCCTCGGCCGGCACGGGGTGCTCTGCTGAATTGGAGGGCACGCGGTTCCGATCAAAAACCATGAAACTCATCATCGGCCTGGGCAACCCAGGCGAAAAATACGAAAAGACCAGGCACAACACCGGTTTCCATGCGGTTGACGTTTTAGCGGGCAAAAACAACTGGAAGGCGTCCGGCAAACTCAACGCGGAAATCGCCGAAATAAAAATCGGCAAAGCCAAAATCCTGCTCGCAAAGCCCCAAACATTCATGAACAACTCGGGCCAGGCCGCGGCAAAGCTTGCGCGGTTCTACAAAATAAAAAAAGAAGACATCCTCGTCATCTATGATGATATTGACCTCGTGGCCGGCGTACTTCGCCTAAGACCGGAAGGTTCAAGCGGCGGGCACCAAGGCATGCAGTCAGTGCTCTCGTCACTGAAAACTGACAGCATAGCGCGCCTCAAAATCGGCATTGCGGAAAAATCCGGGGGCAAGCAAAAAATCTCCTCCGAGAACTACGTGCTCAAACCTCCGAGCAAAACTGCAGAAGCAGCCATCAAAAAATCCCTTACGCTCATGCCGGAAGTTGTTGAACAGTGGATTGCCGGAACAGCAACTACGACAAGAAGCGTATAAAAAAAATTCTTCCCACGAGCCTGCTTGTAGCGAAGAATCCGGGCACAAGGCCCGAATCCTTACTTGAATGTCCACGGCAGGTTAGGAGGGGTTCCCGCCGCAAACGGACTACAAGCAGACTGGTGGGAAGAACGGACGAGAACTGTATCATGCCTCATACCCCTTGTCAAGGCTCGCAACATACGCTAGGATACACATGCGAATACGTGTAGGGCTGCACATAAACGGTAATCCACATTCAAGCCCTCTAACCTATGGAGCAGGATGCAGAGCCCCGGCCGGCGCCCGGGGATGTTAGCGGTATTGCGGAAAAACTTAAAAGCAAGCAGACCGTGGTGGTAAAAACCCCCACCAACCCCATTGGACAGAGCTACGTGCTTGCAAACGCCATGCGTGAGAGCGGTTTCCCGCAGTCACCGGTCTTGGTCGTGGCGCGCGACCCGTTCGCGCAACTGAACCTCCTTCAGGCGTTGCGCTCGTGGCTCGCGCACTACCAAACAAAGGTGCCCATCCACACGGACACAAAAACACCCGCATTAAACGACGTGCTCGCCAAACGCCCCGCCCTGCTCCTGCTGACTTCGGAACACGTAAACACGCTCCTGCCGAGCCCGGAAGATTTCAAAAAACACAGCATCACGCTCACCCCGGGCCTTGCCATCAAGCGCGAGGAGCTCATAAAGAAGCTCATTGAAGCGGGCTACGCCAAAGAGCGCGCGGCTTCGGCGCACGGGCTCTGTGCGGCGCGCGGAAATATTGTTGATATCTTCCCCCGGGATGCCGAAAGCGCCGTGCGGATTGATTTTGATGACGAGGTGATTGAATCCATCACCAGCAACGGAACCAAAATCAAAACAGTCCGCATCATTCCCGAGGACCTCGGCCGCCGGCACGCCAGAGCAACCCTGTTTGACTACGACCCGGAGCTCAAGCAAATCCTGTTTGACGCGTTCCCCGCCCACCCCGACGTGGTCATCCCCTTCACGAGCCGCGAGATCCAAGAGCTCTCGGCGCACATCCTTCCCCGGGAAGAAACCAAAAAGCCAAAGCCCGCGTTTCTGAAGCAACTGCACGTGGACGACTACGTGGTGCACGTGGACCACGGCATTGCGCGCTTTTCCGGCATGGTCCAGCACAACATGGATGGCATCATGCGCGAGTACTTCAAACTCTCCTACGCCGAGGGGGACACGCTGTTTCTGCCTGTGACTGCCGCAGAAAAAATGGAAAAGTACATCGGAGACGCAAATCCCGCGCTCTCGCGGCTCTCGGGTTCCGGATGGGGCCGCGTCCTGCAAAAGGCGAGCTTGGAGACCCTGCACCACGCGCGCGAGCTTTTGAACACCATGGCCTTGCGCCAACTCGCGGAAGCCCCGAGCATCCCCAACGCGGTCAAGGTGCAAAAAGAACTCTCCGAGAGCTTCCCCTACAAGGAAACCCTGGACCAGCAGGCAGTCATTACCGCCGTCTACCATGATCTCGGGCAAAAAACGCCCATGGACCGCTTAGTGTGCGGGGATGTGGGGTTCGGCAAAACCGAAGTTGCCATCCGCGCAGCCGCAAAAGCCGCGCTGTCCGGCTTCCAGGTTGCGATGCTCTCCCCTACCACCATTCTCACGCAGCAGCACGTGGACACGTTTACGGAGCGGCTCAAGGGCTTTCCGGTAACCATCGCGGAGCTCTCGCGGTTTGAGACCGCGCGGGAGCAAGCCCGGACCCTTCTCGGCATTTCCAAGGGAACCATTGACATTGTCATTGGCACGCACCGCTTGCTTTCAAGCGACGTGCGGTTCCATAACCTTGGCCTGATTATTATTGATGAAGAGCAGCGGTTCGGGGTCTCGCACAAGGAGCAGCTGAAAAAACTGCGGAGCTCGGCGCATGTGCTCACGCTCACCGCAACCCCCATTCCCCGCACCTTGCATTTGGGGCTCTCGGGCGTACGCGCGGTTTCCGTGATCACCACGCCTCCGGAAGGCCGCAAGCCCATTGAAACCATCATTGAGCCGCACAACCAAAAGCACGTGCAAGCGGCCATTGAGGCCGAGCTCAAACGGAACGGCCAGGCGTACTACCTCTACAACAACGTGGAAACCATGCCCCTCAAGCTGCAGGAGCTCCAATCACTCATGCCAAAAGTTAAGTTCGGCATGCTGCACGGCCAGCTTCCGGAGGAAGCGATTGCCAAGGTCATGCACCAATTTGACGCCAAAGAGATTGACGTGTTGGTGTGCTCCACCATTATTGAGAATGGGCTGGACCTTCCGAACGTGAACACCTTGATTGTTGATAACGCCGTGCTGTTCGGGCTCTCCCAGCTGCACCAGATCCGCGGCAGAATCGGACGCGGCAACCGGCAGGCGTACGCATACTTTTTCTTCAAACGGCAAAAATTGACCGGGGAAGCGGAAAAAAGATTGCAGGCCCTGGAGGAAGCGCGCGCGCTCGGGTCGGGCTTTGATTTGGCCCAGCGGGACATGGAAATCCGCGGAGTCGGGAACGTGCTCGGAAAAGCCCAGCACGGCCACGTAAAATCAATCGGCCTCGGCTTGTACGTTAGATTGCTCGCCGCAGCGGTTGAAGAGATCAAATCCGGAAAACCGCAGGAGATGCTTGCGGACATCTCGGTTGATTTGCCGCTTGAAGCGCGCATTCCCCAATTTTTTGAATCCAACCGGGAAAAACGCATTGAGCTGTACCATGAGTGGGCCTTGATTGATTCTTTGGAAGAGCTCGCCACGGCGCGCGACGAGCTGCAAAAGCAGGGTGCCCTGCCCCAGGCAATCCGGGATTTGTTCTACATCTTAAAACTCAAACTCCTCGGAAAGCAGGTAGGCATCCGCGCCATTGATACCTCGTTTGCGGCTCCAGGCTCGTCCGAACAGATGTTTATCCTGAAAACCGAAAAGCCCGTGGAGCCGAAGCGTTTCGCACACATGCTTGCCATCTGCTCCCACTGGCGCTACGCCAAGGAAGCCCTGCGCGTCAAGCAAGCGGATCTGGGGAGCGACTGGAAAGAAAAACTGGAGAAGAGCATTGCCGTATTGACGAAAAATTAGAATATTGCTACTATATACATAATAGAAGGATTTTGCAGTTCATTTCACAATAATCTCCGGAAAGGAGGTAGCAAAGGAGAGTTGTGGCGCGCCACAAGGTACCACTCACCTACGGAGGATACCATGCGGTTCAACATCCGTTCCCCCGTTCGCGTCGCCATGTTCGCGGCTCTGGCTCTCGCCGTCACCGCGAGCTTCATGGCAACGACGACCCCTGCCCTGGCTCTTGCCCCCAACGGCACGGACCAGGTCATCATCACTTCGCCGATGACGCACGACCCGCCGGGCACCGAGCCGGTGACCCTGGCGGCTTCTACGGCCGACAATCCGATCCGAAGCATCGGTGCGGCTGTGGACATCGTTCGCACCGTCGCGACCGCCGACGCTGACAGCGTGGGCGCCGCGATCATCGTCCGGCAGACGACCACGAAGAACACCCTGGCCGCCAGCCTGGACACCCGCGCGAACACCTTCGCCGTCAATACGCTCAACCAGGCCGAAGCGGCCGGTGACATCAGCCTCAACCGGATGGAGACCGGCCGCGGGGACGCTCCCACCGTCGCCAACGTCGCTACCATCAGCGACTCCCTGGTGACTTTGGCTCTGAACTCCGGTCTGAACAACACGGCGACCCAGCAGACGGCGGCCATCAACAACACCGGCGACTCCGTCGACAACTACCCCAACCCGTTCAACGCGATCGAGACGCCCGACATCTCCGCGGCGCCCGCGACCGCCATGCTCGGGCAGAACACGGACGACACCTTCGTCAACACGGACGGCGCAACCTTCGCCGGCGTCAACAAGGTGACCGACTACCGCCACCAAGGCGAGAGTTCGGCGCCCAAGCTGGCAGCCTAGGCCACAACTCGGTCGGCAGCTAGCACGGGCGATGCGTAGCCCTCGCTAGACAGAGGCTGCGGCGTTCCACGTGAACGTCGCGGCCTCTCTTTTTTTTAAAATGAAAAGAGGGCTCCATGTACTTCTTATGGATGCCCTCTTTGGGGTAGCTTGGTATACTTACGCCAAGCCCGCTGCGGTTGCGAGCATGTGCGCAATGCTTCCGGCGCCGCCAAGCTTGAGCGGAAGCTGCGGCTGCGGACTTGCCTTCCAGGGCTTTTGAAGACT
>JACOVK010000042.1 GCA_016177305.1 Parcubacteria group bacterium
AAAAAGCCCGCATCACGGCTTGCGGTACCGCAAGCCCTTGTCCATGCATGCCTCGTTCGGATTCTTATCCCACGCCGCATCGGTGAGCCAGTTCCAGTTTGCCGGGGGCGCATACTCCAAATTGACGGAAAATGACGGGCCAGCGCCCTGGTTGCGGTAGACGTACATATACGCGTTTGTTCCGGCATTGCACGCATACCCTGGATTCGCACTTTCAGTTTTACAACTTTCCGCGTCAAGCGCGCCAGCTGCGGCATCGCACTGGATGCGTTCAGCCGGATCGTGCGGCAGTGATGTTCTAAAATCAGACGCAAGAGCGGCATCCCACGAAGGCCACGGCGAAAGGCTCAACCCTGACGCAAACGAGCCAGACGCAAGCGCCGGAGCCGGATTGGTGCGGTCCAGCAAGCGCGCCAGCGTGTGTGCATCCTTGATGCGCTGGCTGTCCCGTCGGAGCGCCTCTTTTTGGTTGTCATCCTCAATGTTCACCAAAAACCTCCAGTTGGAAACCAGCTGTTTGAATATCTCAATCAGGTCCGCGGGCGCTTGGTCGCTTACCACAATGCGGTAAATGTTGTTGTAGATGGAAGGCAAGTCGCCGCGCGTGTCATTGAGCGCGCCCACGTAGATGGTGGACCCGTCCTGGATCGCGTCAAACCCGTCAAGCGGCGGGCTAAGGGGCTTTGGATCGCCGCGGTAGCTCTGCCGGCCGTACCACTCGGACGCTGAACTATTTTGCAGATTGGTGAGGGATTGAATGATAATGGTGCTATTAAGCTCCGGGGTTGAAAGGAATATCTCCTTTAGCAGCTGCTCGCCGGCCAAGAGCTCTTCGTTTGACCTGCCGGGGTCATTGTACCCGAACTCAATGTACTTGCACGTTTCTCCTGCCTGGCACTGCGCATCGGTCGTGCACGATTCCCTATTGAGGTCAACTGCGCTCGGGTCAAAACAGCGCTTCGGAATCTCGGGAAGATCATTCGCGGGTCCGGCCGGGAGGCGGTCTCTGCAGTAGAATGTTGAAAAATTCGTTTTGACGTTCGCCTGCGTGAATGAATCATCCCCGGTCTTATCCGAGAATGGCAGCCCATCGCGGGCCATGTCCGGAGGCCACGGGTTTGCGCACAAGAACACGCGCGCCTCGGTGGAGCCGGAAATGTTTGCGCCCGCAATGTTGGCGCGCACTGAAATATCGGTTGACCCGTCAACGGGGTGGATCGCGAACAGCTCCTGGCGCGCCCGGAGCGCGTCAGGACGAGCTGGCGGAACCCCAGAGAGCACGGCAGGGTCGCTTGAGGACCACGCAAGCGCGGACGCGGTGGTGGTCAGCTGGCCTGCGCGGTTGATTGGAAACGCCTCAAAAATACGCTGGTGCCCGGCTTGTTCATCTTCGTCTCCCTCGCAGTTGTCCCGAGCGCAGGTGAAAATCGGGGCAACCGGCTCAATCTCAAAATGCGTAACCCTGCACTGGGTGTCCTGCGCATTGTTGACCGTGTCAAAATTAATCGCGCAGTCCTCCGGCCGCACTCCATCCACGAGATCTGCGCTAATCAACACATCGCAAACCGCGTCGGTCGCCACAATGCCGCCCGTGGTGCTGCGCAACCCGGATACGCCCCCTTTGAGCACGATCTGGTAATCAAGAGGCGGCGCGCCATTACGAACCGCGAGCTGACCTGAATCCGGATACAACCGCAACGTAGTCTGGCTTCCGCGCACAACCGCGTCCACAATCCCGGAAACTACGGCGTTGTTGTCTGTCCTGCGCACATAAAAATTCGCGCCGGGCCCATCCAGCCGCTCTCCAGGCGTAAACCCAAGGCTCTCTGTGGTTATGGCACCACGGAGCACGACCTCGGGAACCATATTCAAGCAGGCGAACGAACCGTCTCCCGGAGCGTATGATTTCACGGCGAGGTTGTCCGGATTTCCGGATCCCGGAGGCACGGTTCCGAGCACTCTGAATGAAACCGCGTTGCTCTCGGAAGTACTTCGCGCGACTTTTACAGTTCCCGCACCCGCCGGTGCCGTAGCTACACGGATGCACAGATCATTATTTTCCCAGCCATCTATCGGACAGCTTAAACGCGCTGCTTTGGCAACCACATCAGCCGTGGTGCGGGGCACTGCGCCCACGGTAAACACAACTGACCCGGGAGCTGCGCCAAAACCCTGCCCGCGGATGGCGGCAACGTCATTCGGCCTGCCCTGGGCCGGCGAGAGGCGGCAGATGCCGGGATGGCTCGCTCCATCCGGATTATATGACCCGAAATTGGCCGGATCAAAACCGGGCCGGGTTACGCGCACTGGACCCGGATTAATCGCGCCCGGTGCGACTTCCGCGATAATCTGCTCATTGCCCCAGGTTGCGCCGCACCACGCCGCATTCGGCGCAACCGCGCGAGATGGCTGCCCGGATGGATCAGTGCCAATGAAAACGTCTCCGCGGTCATTCCCAAAGTAGCACCCGTTGATGGTAACCCATGTTCCGGCTGGTCCGCTCGCGGGGCTGAAATTCGTAATAGCCGGGCTGCACCGCCCTTTGTTTGCGCCATCCTGCAGGCACACGGATCCGGCGCACGCGCCACCTTGCGTGCAGTCCGCATTCGCAGTGCACGCGGCGTACACGGTCGCAATGGCTCCGTCTTTCAGGTGCGTGCCCCCCTCATCGT
>JACOVK010000044.1 GCA_016177305.1 Parcubacteria group bacterium
CGGTTGCGGCTCTGCTCCGAAAAGCACGTGGCAATGGCGTCCCCGAACCCGGCTAAGCCGTACATGGTCTGCTCGGCACCGCCCTGCTTCCAAATGAGCCGCGAGAGCTCGCGGAAGCCTTCGGTGAGAACCCACGCGTACGTGTTGAACCCGTACCCCAGCCCGACCATGATGCCGGATGCGACCGCGAGCGCGTTTTTTGCGACTCCGCAGAGCGACACTCCGGCAACGTCCCGGGTCTCGTAGATGCGGAACCAATCGTTTGAAAACGCGGAAGTGGCGCGCTTTGAGTACTCATTGGAGCGCTCGGACGCGAGTGTCGCGGCCGTGGGCACCTTGTTTGCGATTTCGTGCGCGAACGTGGGCCCGGAAAGCGTTGCTACCTGGTAGCGAAACGCCGCGCCCAGCTGCTCCAGAATCACCTGGTGCATGGTTTTGAAAGTCTGCGCCTCAAGGCCTTTGGAAACGCACACCACGCAGCAGTTGCGCGCCAGTACGCTTGAAATCCGCGCAGCCACCTCCCGCACCGCGCCGCTTGCCACGGCCATCACCGCCACATCGCGGCTTGAGACGGCCTTTACCAAATCCGCCTCGGCCTTGATTGCGCCGTCAAGCGTAAGCTCGGAAAGCGAACGCGGGTTCTTATGGAACCGAGCAATGCCCTGGACCACTTCTTTCTCAATGTCCCACAAGGTAACCTGGTACTTGTTTTCGGCAAGCACGGTTGCGAGCGCGGTTCCCATGGCGCCTGCGCCTAAAATGGTTGCGGTGGCTTGAGGCATGCTGCGGCAGTTACTACTTCATCGGTAACTATATCACTGATTCCGGCTTGTTGGAAGTAGCGGATGCCGTCTTCGCGGTTGAGAACCCCGCCATAGACTTTGAACCCCTGTGTTTCAAACCGTTCTTTGAGTTTTTTCAGCCGCTCTTGGGGCACAAGGCCCTTAAACAAGGGCTCGCTATAGGGCACCGCATCCAGCCAGCCAATGTACACGGCATGGCTTGGGCTGGGCTTTTTGAGGTAGGCCCAAGAAGGGAGTTTTAGGATCTGGTCCACTTTGAGCTTAGGAAAATCCTTTTGTGAACGCACCGCAGTTTTGAGGTTGTTTGAAAATCCGATGGCATGCACCCGCTCCCACGCATCCAGCCGATCAATGTGTTTGATGACTGCGCCAAGAAGTTCCGGAGCAGGGCGCTTGAGTTCCAAAAAAAACGGCGCATCCTGTTTTTGGGCGATGTATTCAAACAGTTCATCCAAGGTGATGAGCCCCTCCGAGCTTTTGACCGGATCATGCGAAACAACCAGCGTGCCGTCCCCGGCAATGCGCACATCCGTTTCTATGCCATCTGCCCCAGCCCGAAAAGCCGCGTCAAACGCCGCGAACGTGTTTTCCGGATGCTCTTTTGCGTACCCTCGGTGGCTGATGATCATGGGCAGAAACTATACCATAGTGCGCCCTACAATTCAACCGATTCACCGCGCCCGGGGCTCGCGACCGAAATGCCCGGAAATTTTGCGCTGACCAAACCAGTGAACGTTTCCATGGCCCTTGCCTCACCGTGCACCAGGAACAGTTTTGACAAGCCTTTCGCCGTGCCAACGTACTCCAAGAGTTCAGCCTGGTCCGCGTGCGCGGACAAGGCGTGCGCCGTTTCCACGCGCGCTTTCACATCATACGTTTGATTGAAAATGCGCACCGGCGAAACCCCGTCCTGGATGCGGCGGCCCAAGGTGTTCTCGGCCTGGTACCCGGTGATGAGGATGGTGTTGTTGGGATTAGTGATGCTGTTCTTGAGGTGATGGAGCACGCGGCCCGCTTCCATCATGCCGGAGGCAGAGATGACCATGAACGGCCCCTGCATCTCATTCAGGCGCTTTGATTCTTCCGTAGTGCGCGCGTAGATCAAGCCTTCAAACATGAGCGGCAAATCTTTTTCCGGGTCAAAATCTTTCCAGGTTTGGTTATCAAACACGTTGCGGTGCTTTTGGAATATGCCGGTCACGCGGGTCGCGAGCGGGCTGTCCAAATACACCGGGATTTTGGGGAACCCTTTGACGTGAAAGAGTTGGTGCAGGAGGTAGATGAGCTCCTGGGTGCGGCCCAAGGCGAACGCGGGCACAATGATTTTTGATTGGTGCTTGATGGCGCGCTCTATGATTTGGCGCACGATTTTTTCGGTTTCCGCAGGCGGCTCGTGCAAGCGGTCCCCGTAGGTTGCCTCCGAAAGCAGAATGTCCACGTTCTCGGCAATGGGGTCCGGGTCCCGCAGGATGGGTGCATTCCTGCGGCCCAAGTCTCCGGTGAACGCCAGGGTGCGCTTTTGACCTTTCTCGGTGATTTCCACAACAATAACCGCAGACCCAAGGATGTGGCCCGCATCATACATTTTGAACCTGACTGAATCGGAAAGCGCTGTCCAGCTGCCGCCGAGATGCGCGTACTGGGCGGGCTTAAACTGCTTCATGGTTTGCACGCAATCATCCCAATTATACAGCGGCTCAATCGGATTTTGATTTTTCCGCAAGTGGCGGTTGAGGTATTCAGTATCAGACTCCTGGATGTGGGTCGCATCCTCTAACATTGCCTCTGCAACGTCTATGGTGGCCGGAGTGGCATAGATGGAACCGGTAAATCCTTTTTTGACGAGGAGCGGGAGCAAGCCGCAATGGTCCAGGTGCGCGTGGGAGAGGATGACCGCGCCAATGGACTTGGCGTCCATGGGGAGATTCCTATTAAGGCGCCCGGCTTCCTTGCGGTGGCCCTGGTGGAACCCGCAGTCCAGCAAAAGCCTAAATCCGTCCCCGGTTTCTATGAGGTGCTTGGATCCGGTAACGTTTTGCGCTGCCCCGTGGAATGTAATTTTCATATGATTTTAGTGTAACACGTTTTGCACAGGCGCCACAAAAACAGTATTGACAAACCGCTTGGTATGGTATACTAACCGCATATGAAACTCCCCTACAAAATCAACGTAGCGCAGGAGTCAATCACCATCCTCCTGCTCGCGGGCAGCGCCGTTGCGAGCGTTTATTTGTATGCGAACTTCCCGGATAGCGTAGCAACGCACTGGAACTTTGCCGGCGAGCCGGACCGCTATTCGGGCCGGGCGTTTGCGGCGTTCTTTTTTCCGGCGCTCGCGTGGTTCCTGTACCTCCTGGTAACGTTCCTGCCCGCCATTGACCCCAAGCGGAACCGGTACAAAGAATTCGCGGACGCGTACAACGCCATCCGCTTTTTGATGGTTGCGCTGTTTGTGGCGCTCTATGCCCTCACCTCGCTTGCGGGCCTCGGGTACGACGTCCCCATAGGCGCGGCCGTGCCCGGCCTCATCGGAATTTTGTTCATGGCGCTGGGCCTGCTCATGCCCAAAATCAGGCGCAACTGGTTCGTGGGCATCCGCACGCCGTGGACCCTTCGCTCGGAGCCGGTCTGGGGGGAAACCCACCGCGTGGGGGGCATTGCCTTCTTTCTCGCGGGAATTGCCATGATTGCGCTTCCGTTTTTCCCGGCCCAGGCCGTGCTTCCGCTGTTCGTGGGCATCATGGTGCTCCTCCTCCTCGGCACGGTTGGCTACTCCTGGTGGGTCTGGAAAAAACTGCGGTAACGCACGCGCGAAAATCCCCTGCTGC
>JACOVK010000051.1 GCA_016177305.1 Parcubacteria group bacterium
GAAAAATATTTTGCGTCTCGACCCGGACCGCACCCAATGTCTAAAATTTTTTGCCCTTTTAAATGCTGAATGAAAAAATCTGCAATGTCCTTGATCTCGTTGATGTCAAAGTGAGAATTATAATAATCCTCGGCAAGCTCTTCATACGTTTGAATTGTTTTTGCGACCACATTGTTATCCGACATAGCGTTGATATATTGGAGGTTAGTGTTAATAAGTACCCGTAGCAATTTCACATAACTAGTTATATACGAACTGGTTGATTTTGTGGGTTAGATTAGATATAATGAGAGCATCTAAGGTTAATCATACACCGGTTATGAAACAAAGCAAAGGAGGGGAAGGCTTTGAGAAATTCGTTCAGGAGATGAAGCTGCGGGGGTTTAGCCCAAGGACCCAAAGTTCGTATATAACCAGTGTGAGGGGCTTTTTGCGCGCCGCGGCCAAGGGTCCCCGGGCAACCACTACGGCTGATGTCCGAAAGTACCTGGAAGCGCTCGCGGACGCGGGAAAGTCCGCGTCAACGCTCAATACCGTGTACAGCGCCCTTAAATTCTACTTCGGCTCCGTGCTCAAGCGGAGATTTTTTGTATCCATTCCCCGCGCCAAAGCGTCAAAAAAATTGCCCGTGGTGCTCTCCAAACAAGAAGTGCGGCTATTGCTCGGGGCCATCAAGAACGCCAAGCACAAGCTCCTACTCGGGATGATGTACTCGGCTGGGCTGCGCGTTTCCGAAGCCGTGAATCTCAAGGTAGGGGATTTGGATTTTGATAACCAAGCCGTGGCGGTTCGCGGCGGCAAGGGAGGGAAAGACCGGGTCACCTTGTTTTCGGAAAAAGTCAGCGCGCCGCTTGCGCGGTATGTTGCAAAAAAAGACGCGCGCGATTTTGTGTTTGCAAGCAGCAGGGGAGGCAGGCTGACCGAACGTTCGGTTCAGAAAGTGTTTGCCCAAGCGCTCAAAGATTCGGGCATCAAAAAACAGGCAAGCTGCCACAGCTTGCGCCATTCGTTTGCCACGCACCTCTTAGAGGCGGGAACGGATATCAGATACATCCAGGAGCTCTTGGGCCATGCGCGGCTTACCACCACGCAGGTGTACACCAAGGTGGCGCGATCTGCTCTGGCCGCGATTCAGAGCCCGCTGTGACCACCCCCTAACCCCCTTCCCTCGGAATACTCGGGACAGGCTCTGAATACACAGGAGGGGGAATGCCGTATTAGGCGCGCTTGAGTTTTGCAACCAACTCATCCGGCGTCATGTCCATCGTGTCTTTTTCGCCGCGGGAGCGGACCGCAAGTTTTTCGCCAGCCATTTCCTTGTCCCCGATCACGAGAGTGTAGGGGATTTTCTGCTGTTCGCTCGCGCGCACCTTTTTGCCGACTGACTCGTCCGAATCATCAACCCACACCCGGGCTCCGGCGGCCGTAAGTCTGTTCGCGAGTTTTTGCGCGTACTCCAGGTGCTTTTCGTTGGAAACCGTGGCAACGCTAATCTGGATGGGCGCGAGCCACGCCGGGAACACGCCAGCCGTGTGCTCAAGCAGAATGGAGAGGAACCGCTCAATGGCGCCCATGATTGCCGCGTGTATCATCACGATTCGTTCCGGTTGGCCCTGTTCGTTTATGCAGGTAAGGTCAAACCGCTCGGGCATGTTCATATCCAGCTGGATGGTTGCCACCTGCCAGGTGCGGCCCAGGGAATCGTGCGCCATAAAGTCAATTTTCGGGCCGTAGAACGCGGCCTCTCCGAGCACTTCCGGAACGTTTGCCTTGCGCTTTTTGACGACTCTCCGCAGCGTGTCTTCTGCCTCTCTCCAGTGTGCACGGTCCCCGAGGTAGGCATCCATGTTTTTGGGGTCAGAGAGTGAGAGCGCGGGGGAAAGCTCAAACCCGAACGTTGAGTAAAATTCATCAACGATATCCCAGATTTTTAAAATTTCTTCCTCTGCCTGGCTGGTGCGGCAGAACACGTGCGCATCATCCTGCGTGAACGCGCGCAAGCGCGCCAGCCCGTTGAGCTCCCCGGTCTGCTCGTCGCGGTAGCACATGGTGGTGTTGGCGTAGCGCACCGGCAGATCGCGGTAGCTCTGGGGGCGGCGGCTGTAGATCTGCGTGTGGTGCGGGCAGTTCATGGGCTTGATGGCGAACTCATGGCCCTCGCGCGTTTTGACGCGGAACAAATCATCCTTGAACTTTTCCCAGTGCCCGCTTTTTTCATAGAGGTCTTTTTTGGCCATGTGCGGGATTTCCACTTTTTCGTACCCGCGCTTGGCCCGAAGCTCCCACACAAAATCATCCAGTGCCTCGCGCAGGATGGTTCCCTTAGGGGTCCACAAGGGCAGGCCCGGACCCACCAGGTCGCTGAACAAAAACAAATCAAGCTGCGCGCCCAGCTCTTTGTGGTCCGGGCTCTTTTCGTGCCCGGCGCTGTCTTGGGGGGCTGTTTTTTTCATCGTTTTATTTCTATATTCACGTGGTCCTTGAGATTCGGCACCGAGCGCACCCAGAACGGCCAGAACTCTATTTGCACGTCGCGGATGCCCGTGATTTTGGTGAAGTGCACGCGGACTTCTTCCTGGTTCAATCCGATGATGTCTTCCTGGTTCAGCGCGGTTTCCGGGATTTTCGGCTGGAGCGCGGCCGTGATGCTCGCGGTCACCGAGCTTCCGCCCGCATTGAGCGCAACGCTGAATGAATCGTCGTTAAACGCGAGCAGGATCTTGTCCGGAGGAATTTGTTTTATGAGTTCCTGTTTTACGATTTCCAAAGCGCGCGCCTCGTCGTACCTAAACGCGCTCACCGCGCCCTTGGCCGTGATGGTGAACGATTCAACGTTCGCGTCTCCGGGGTTTGCGGTAGTGGTGAGATCAGCCACCTCCAAAGACAGCGCGTTTTTATCCGGTTTTGACGCGTTGGTTGCGGAGAGCAGATCAAAGCCTTTCTCGCGGAGCGCGGCTTCCACTTGGGCTTTTGCGGCGTTGAACGCGGCCTGCGTAAGCGAGCGGACCGGTTTTGTTCCGCCGGTGAACGGGGCGGTTACCTCTGCGTAAATTTTGTCTTTGAGGTACGGCAGCTTCACCACCTGGAACCGGCCAGAGTCCGCGCCCGCTTCGCCGCCCTTTCCGGGCTCGGAGGCGAACGCCGCAACCGCTACCTGCGCGCCGGGCGCTACTTGCACCTGTTTTTTGATCTTGATTTCAAGGCCAGCCTCGTTCTGGAACCTCGTATTCGCGACAAACGTTTGGTTCCGGTCGCTGGTTGAGTTGTAAATCGTAATCATGCCTTCGGCCTGGGCCGGTTCGCTCACCGTGGGGTCAACGGAAAATTCCTGGGTGTGCGAAACGTCCGCGTTGGTGGCGCTGCCCGCAATGGCAAGCCCCGCATCCGGCGCGTTTGGATTCTCGGCAATGGCAATGTCCACGGCGTGCGAAAAGTCTTCTTTTGCCGGAACAATCACCACCGTTGCCTGGGAGAGCGAGAAGTAGAGGATGATGATGATCAGGTTTACGGTCAAAATCAAAAAGTTCACCGCAAGCTTCCGGTAGGATTTGAGATCAATGGTTTTGGCGAGCTTCTTTTTGGAAGTCTCCACCCTCTTTTTAGTTTGCTTTACGATGTCCATTGCCATACTTCACGAACCAATGGTTACGCGGTCTTCGCCAACCAGGGTTTTGAGCGCTTCGGTGAGGCCGCTTGAGAGGTCAACGCCCACCGGAAGCTTGAGCCTGGCGCTCCCGTTAATATGGAGGATGACGGGCGTTGTTCCACTCTTACGGTACAATATTTTTTTGATTTGATCAAGCTCGGCGCGCTTGGTCGGGTCAGTGAGGCGGATATGCATATACGCCGCGTGCCGCGGCGGAGTCGCGCTCTGCGCGGCGATTTTTTCGGTAAGCGGCTCAAGTTTGTCGCAGAT
The DNA here is from genome assembly GCA_016177305.1 of Parcubacteria group bacterium. Classification (GTDB taxonomy): domain Bacteria; phylum Patescibacteriota; class Patescibacteriia; order UBA2169; family UBA2169; genus CG10-46-32. The sequence goes on from JACOVK010000051.1 coordinate 3,917, forward strand.
TATTTGGAGCTTGCCCTGCCGGTTTTCAACCTTTCCCGTAACCATGAGGAGCTGGTCGGGTACGACGAGGGGGAGGTGCGCTGCGTACGTTTTCGGGAACACGATGAGCTCAATGCTGCCGGATAGGTCGCTCGCGGTCGCGAACGCCATTGGGTCCCCTTTTTTTGTGGTGATTTCCTTTACCGAGTGCACGTATCCGAAGAACGTCACTTCCTGCCTGGTTTCCGGGGTGATAGCCGCGATGGGCGTGGGGCTTTTGGCGAGGAGCGTTTCGTGCTTTGCGAGCGGGTGGCTGGTGAGGTAGAGGCCCAGGAGCTCTTTTTCCCACGCGAGTTCGTCGTCCTGGCTCCTTTGCCCGGGTACCAGCGCGAGCGCGAGGCCGCGCTGCTTCGCTTCATCTCCGCCGAACAGGCTTTCCTGGTTCCGTTCCTTGGCTTCGTGCGAGGCGCGGGCGAACGCGAGCAGCGCATCAATGTTCGCAACGAGCGTGCTGCGGTTGCCGAAGCTCGCGAGCGCCCCGGCTTTGGTGAAGCTTTCAAGGGATTTCCGGTTGAGGTCGCGGTCAATAATGCGCTCCAAGAAGTCCGCGACGTCCGTAAACGCGCCGTTCTGTTTGCGCTCTGCTATGATCACCTCCACGATGTGGCTGCCGATGTTCTTGATGGCCGAGAGCCCAAAGCGGATGGTTGCGTCGTCTATCACCGTAAAATCCGCAAAGCTCTCATTGACGTCCGGCGGAAGCACGGTAATGCCCATTGCTTTGCACTCGGCAACCGCGAGCGCGACCTTCTCTATGTCATCGGACTCCGCGGTCATGAGCGCGGCCATGAATTCCGCCGGGTAGTGGGCTTTCATGAACGCGGTCTGGTAGGCAACCACTCCGTAGGAGGCTGCGTGCGCCTTGTTGAACCCGTACGCCGCGAACGGCTCAATCAACTTCCAGAGTTGGCGCGCGGCTTCCTCGGTCAGCTTCCCGTGGGAAACCGCGCCCCGGGTGAACTTGTCTTTCTGCGCGGCCATTTCCTCGGGGATTTTTTTGCCCATGGCCTTGCGCAGCTTATCCGCCTCCTCCCAGTTGTAGCCCGCGATTTGGATGGCGATGTAGAGCACGTCGTCCTGGTACGTGATGATGCCGTAGGAATCTTTGAGGATTTCCGCAAGGCGCGGATCCAGGTGCGTGATGAGCTCCGGGTTGTGCTTGCGCTCTATGAACGCGGGGATTGATTCCATGGGCCCGGGCCTGAAGAGCGCAACCATTGCCATGATGTCGGTGATTTTGGAAGGCGCGAGCTCCACCAGGTAGCGCGTCATGCCGCCTCCGCCGAGCTGGAACATGCCCATGGTCCGCCCAGCCGAGAGGAGCGCGAATGTTTTGGAGTCGTCAAACGGAATGTTTTCCAGTTTGATGCTGATTTTTTTCGTTTTTTCTACGAGCGTGATGGCGTTGCCCAGGATGGAGAGATTCCGGATGCCCAAAAAGTCCATTTTAACAAGCCCGGCTTTTTCCACGGCGTGCATCTCATACTGGGTGATCACGTTTTCGCCGCCAGTTTCCCGTTGCAGGGGAGTGAAGTCCGTGAGTTCCGTGGGTGAGATGACCACGCCTGCCGCGTGCACGGACGGGTGCCTGGCGCACCCCTCTATTTGCCTGGCGACGTCAATGAGGCGTTTTGCGTCCGGTTCGTTCTGGTATGCGAGCGCGAACTCCGGGGATTCGCGGAGCGCGCGTTCTATGGTCATGGCAAACCCCTGCCTGCCGAACGGAATCATCTTGGAGAGCCGGTCGCAGAACGCATAGGGGAAGGCGAGCGCCCGGCCCACGTCCCGCACCGCGCCCCGCGCCATCATGGTGCCGAACGTGCAGATTTGGGCAACCTTGTCTTCCCCGTACTTTTTGCGCACGTAGTCCAGGACTTCTCCCCTGCGGTTGTCCGCGAAATCCATGTCAATGTCCGGCGCCGACGGGCGAAAGGGGTTTAGGAACCGCTCAAACGGCAGATGGAAAATCATGGGGTCCACGGTGGTGATGCCAATGACGTAGGAGACGAGCGAGCCGGCCGCGCTTCCGCGGACCGTGGCGATAATCCCGTTTGAGCGCGCCCAGTTCGCAAAGTCCGCGAAAATCAAAAAGTAGGTTGCATACCCCTTGTGCTTGATGATTCCGAGCTCGTACGCAACGCGCTCGCGGTATCCCTCGGGCGCTTCGGTGCCGCACTTTTCGGAAAGCCCGCGCCAGGCGAGCTGCAGGAGGTACTCGTCCGCGGACAAGCCTTCCGGAGGCTCAAACTTCGGGAAGTGGAAGTTATTAAGCGGGAGCTCCACGTTGCACTTGGACGCAAGCCGCCCGGTTTCCTCAATCACTTCGGGGTTATCCGGAAATGCGGCAGCCATCTCCGCAACGCTTTTCATGGAGAGGTCAATGCCGGTCATGTTGAGCCGGTTCTGGTCCTGCACGGTTTTGCCGGTCTGCACGCACACCAGGATGTCCTGGGCTTCGGCATCGTCCTTTTTGACGTAGTGGGAGTCATTGGTCGCGATCGCGGGAATCCCGTATTCCTTGGCGATGGCGAGCAATGCCTCATTCACCTTGACCTGCTCCGGAATCTCCGGATGCGGCTGGACTTCCAGGTAAAAATTCCCGTCCCCGAACAGCGTTTGCCATTCTTTGATCAGCGCAACGGCTTGGCCTTTGTTTCCGGAAAGGATCATCTGCGGAATTTCGCCCTGCAAACAGCTTGAGGTGGCGATTAACCCTTCCGCGTACTCCCGCAGCAGCTCTTTGTCAAACCGCGGCTTGTAGTAGAAGCCTTCCAAATGCGCCCGGCTTGAAAGCTTGAGCAAATTTTTGTAGCCGGCAATGTCGCGGGCGTACAGAATCTGGTGGAACGGCTTTTCGCCCGGCTTCCGGGTGAACCGCGAGTGAGGGGCAAGGTACCCTTCCATGCCGATGATGGGCTTGATGCCTTGCTTGCGCGCTTTTTCGTAGAACTCAATGGCTCCGTACAGCACCCCATGGTCAGTCAACGCCAAAGCCGGGGAGTTGAGCTCCTTGGCGCGCGCGATCAGTGCGTCAATTTTAGGCAGGCCGTCCAAGAGGGAGTAGTGGCTGTGGCAGTGCAAATGGACGAAGGGCATAGGTTGAGGGTATAATGCCCGTGTATCTTATCAGATTGCTGGTTGTGCGTCTATGTCCGATTTTGAGCCATGATTTGGGGATTGACGTGATAGCCGCCTCGCGCGAGAAGATAGCCAAGAACGCGCACAAGTATCCAGTTGATAAGGCGCTGGGGAAGCACGCGAAGTATACGGAGCTGTAGATCGGCTCACCCTTTGGCCGCGATCGGCTCAAATGGTGTAAATGAGCCGATCGGCTGTTTAGGTTTTGGCGCCTAGCGCGCAGCTTTTTGCCGCACCCAAAGCTCCGTTGCGCCGAGTGCGGCCGCGGACACGAGCACCACACCTACCATGGATTCCGGGGTCACCGCGCGGGCCAGCACAAACCCCGCGGTGGCGGCGAGCCCCGCGC
>JACOVK010000049.1 GCA_016177305.1 Parcubacteria group bacterium
CTCACCGTGCCGTCAACCACGCGGTTCGCGCCGCCGATTGCGTCTATCTTCGCCACATCCTCTTCGGAAAGTTCAAAATTTTGCGCTTCCCAGTTCTCTTTGATGCGCCGCGGAGTTGCGGATTTGGGGATGGCTGCCATACCCTTGGCGAGGACCCAGTTGATGATGATCTGCGCGGGCGTCTTTTCGTATTTTTCGGCAAGCTCAATAATCGCTGGCAGATCAAGGTCTTTCCCGCGCGCAAGCGGGGAGTAGGCCGTCATCAGAATTTGGTGCTCATCGCAGAACGCTTTGAGCTCTTTTTGGTTCAACGTGGGGTGGAACTCCACCTGGTTGGCAACAAATTCCTTGCCCGTTTCCAGCGCATCCTGGAGGTGGTGCACCGTAAAGTTGGAAACGCCATTGGAACGGATGAGCCCCTGCGCGCGCAGCTTTTCCATTTCACCCAGCGTGTCCGCAAAGGGAATGGAGCGATCCGGCCAGTGCATAAGGAGTAAATCCAAATATTCAAGCCCCAGTTCAGAGAGTATGCGTTCGCACGCGGGAATAACCGCGCTTTTCTGCTGCTCATCGGGCCAGATTTTTGAGGTCACAAACAGCGCATCTCTCGGGATGCCGCTTGCTTTGATTGCTTTGCCAACCTCGTGGTGGTTGTCGTAGGCATCTGCGGTATCAATATGCGTATACCCGATTTCCAAGGCAGCGGATACCGCGCGAACACACTCGTCTCCCTTCAGCTTCCAGGTGCCCAAGCCCAATGCGGGGATAGTTTGGCCGTTTTTGAACGTGAGTGTTTTCATAGTGGGTGTAGTGTACCAGAGATGCATTGCTCCGGCAAGAAGGTATATGGTAGTATAGTTGCGTATGCATATACAAACACACGCCATTGTTTTCGGGGGAGGATGCTTCTGGTGCACCGAGGCAACATTCCAGATGCTCCGCGGCGTTACGTCTGTATGGTCCGGCGGGGGTTTCTTTTTTTGTGGTATACTAAAAGCATATACCTAACCATAGCGCTATGCACAACAACACAAGCGGATTTAACACTGTTGCCTTGGTCTTGGCCATTATCGTCATAATCGCCGGGGGCTTGTTTTATTACCAGACCACAAGCGCGCCTGCGCCCGAGGATGGGGTAATGATGGAGCAATCAGCACAGGATGCAATAGAGGAGGATGAGATGATGGAAAGCGGCGAAGAGGCCATGATGGGAGATGAGGACGCCATGATGGAGGACGGGCCTATACCGTTTTCCGGAACACTGATTGCGGGGGAGAGTGCGCCGCTTCTGGATTTCAACCAATCTGATTACGAGAAAGCGGTTGCCTCGGACAAGCTCGTGGCGCTGTATTTTTACGCGAACTGGTGCCCCATCTGCAAGGAAGAGGTTGCAAATGCTTTGTATCCTGCATTTAATGAACTCGCTCGTTCGGATGTTGTTGGTTTTCGCGTAAACTATAATGATAATGAGACTGATGATAACGAACGGGATTTGGCGCGCGAGTTCGGGGTGGCGTACCAGCACACCAAGGTATTCCTCAAGAGCGGGGAGCGCGTGCTCAAGTCTCCGGAGTCCTGGAACAAAGAGCGCTATGCGAGTGAAATAGAGCAGGCGCTGTAAACGTATGGAACTAACGCTCTACATTGCATTTATCGCGGGCTTGGTCTCGTTTTTGTCGCCTTGTGTTTTGCCCATTATTCCGGGATTTTTGGCGTACCTTGCCGGAACATCAACATCAGACGCGCAAGCGCGCCGCATGGCGATTTTTACTCACAGCGTTCTGTTTGTGCTCGGATTTTCGGTCATCTTTGCCTTGCTTGGCGTGCTTCTCAACACCGTGCTGGAGGCGGTCGCGTATGACGCGCAGATTTGGCTCGCGAGGATCGGCGGCATTATCATCATTTTTTTCGGGTTGTACCTCACTGGGCTCATCAAGCCCGCGTTTTTGGACCAAGCGCACAAGATGAACGTGTCCGCAAATTCCAGCCGTTCGCGCTACGTGACGTCATTTTTGTTTGGAGCCGCGTTTGCGGCGGGCTGGACGCCGTGCGTGGGCGCAGCTTTGGGTGCGATTCTCGGTTTAGCCGCATCCCAGCCCGGGAGCGCGTTCTCGCTTTTAATATCCTATGCCGTGGGACTGGGCGTGCCGTTCCTTATTGTTGGCGTGTTTGCCGGCCGCGCCCAGGAGTGGGTGTCAAAATTTGTGCGTGCCGCGCATATCATCAATATCATCTTCGGCATTGTCCTCATCATTCTGGGCATTCTCATCTTTACCATGCAGCTTTCCCGCATCGCGAATTTTGAACTCTTAAACCAGTTTTTGCTCCGATAGTATGCCTGCCAGACAAACGCTCGGATTACTTACCGCACTCATCGTCATTGCCGGAATTATTGTGTACCTGGAGCGTCAAAATCCGGAACGACCTGGCGCGTCTTCATCTAAAAAAGTTGCCCTAGAAACCAACACCGAGAAGCGCTTGCGGTTTCCGGAAGCAGTGGAGCTTGCGGGTATCAGTGGGTATTTGAACACAGCGGGAAAAGAAATTAAAATCGCGGATTTAATCGGCAAAAAAGTCATTTTAGTTGATTTTTGGACCTACTCCTGCATCAACTGCCAGCGAACCTTGCCGTACCTTACGGCGTGGCACACCAAGTACCGCACCCAGGGCCTTGAGATTGTCGGCGTGCACACGCCTGAATTTGATTTTGAGAAAGACCCGGAAAACGTGCAAGCAGCGCTTGAGAAATGGGACATTAGCTACCCGGTGGTCCAGGACAATGACTATGCCACGTGGCGGGCATACGGCAATAGGTACTGGCCGCGCAAGTACCTCATAGACATTGACGGGTATATCGTGTACGACCACATCGGCGAGGGCGGGTATCGGGAGACCGAGCGCAAGATTCAAGAGCTGCTTTCCGAGCGCATGGAGCGGAGAAAGGAGGTTGCTGATGTCAAAACCGATGTCGTATACCCGCGCGTTGACCTGGATTCCGGCGGAGACGTGGGGAGCCCTGAAATATATTTCGGCGCGTGGCGCAACGAGTATCTGGCAAACGGGGAACGCGGCGCGGTGGGCGTGCAGACGTTTGATGCGCCCGAAACCATACAGCCCAACGCGCTCTACCTTGTTGGCGATTGGGATATAGAGCAGCAGTACGCTGAAAGCGCAAGCCACGGAGCGCGTATCATTTTCAAGTATTCAGCTCAAGACGTGTTTGCGGTCGCGTCCGCCTCGGAGGATGTTGTCGTGGACGTCACCCGCGACGGCAGGGACATTGGCAGAGAAGGAGGGGGCGATTTCGGCGTTGGAGGCTTGCATCTGAAGACCGATGAACGCCTGTACCGGATTATTGAGGACACAGAACCCGGGGAGCATGTTCTTGAAATCACACTGCCGCCGGGAGTTCGTTTTTATGCATTTACCTTCGGATAATTATATGCACACGCAAACTGTCGTCTTAGGCGGGGGATGCTTCTGGTGCACCGAGGCAACGTTCCAGATGCTGAAAGGCGTTTTGTCCGTCACCCCAGGGTACGCGGGCGGTACGGTCAAGAATCCCACATACGAACAAGTCTGCGGCGGCTCAACCGGGCACGCGGAAGTGATCCGCGTTGAGTATGACCCGAACCAAATAAAATTTCAGGATTTGCTGTCCGTATTCTTCGGCGTGCACGACCCAACCACCTTAAACCGGCAGGGGAATGACGCGGGCACCCAGTACCGCTCCATCATCCTCTACACTCGGGACGACCAGCGCCAGGAGATTGAGCGGTTCATCCGCGAGCTGGAGCATGCCAAGACGTTTGAGAGCCCGGTCATCACGGAAGTTGAGCCACTCGGTGAATTTTACGAGGCAGAGGATTATCATCACGACTACTTCAAAAAAAATCCAGACCAGGCCTACTGCCAGGCCACCATCAACCACAAAGTCGCGAAGCTGCGTGAAAAATTTGCCAAGCTTTTAAAATAGTTAGTTTTGCGGTATACTATTCTCGTATGAAAAAAATTAACATCAAAAGATTCGTTATTGCGCTCATCATCCCGCAAGTGGCGGGATTTATCGGATCAATAGGCACACTATCAAAAATGGAGCCATGGTACAGCCAACTGGTAAAGCCGGGCTTCACTCCGCCGGACTGGGTGTTTGGCCCGGTATGGACGCTGCTTTTCCTGTGCATGGGCGTGGCGCTGTATATGGTATGGCAGCACGGCAGAGGAGAACACCGGCGTTTGGCGCTTGTGTTGTTTGGCGCGCAGCTTAGCCTTAATGTTGCGTGGTCATTCATATTCTTTGGCGCACACGAAGTGGGGTACGCGTTTATAGAAATTCAGGCATTATGGCTTGCGATTCTTGGGGCCACCATTGCGTTTTGGAGGGTGCGCGCGGCTGCGGGAATTTTGATGCTTATCTATCTTGCGTGGGTTTCGTTTGCCGTGCTTTTGAACGGCGCGATTTGGCAGCTGAACAGAGTGTGATGGCTCTATACTAAACTGGGTGACGAATAAAAATACTATCCAGTTTGGCATAGAGCCGCATGCCTTTGACTTTTTGTTGGTATGTGGGGTATAGTAGGATATCAAACAGCCAAAGTGGTTCGTTGACAATCAATGTTTTACAAGGGAAAGGGCGCTTTCCATGCATAATTCAAGGTTTAGGGTTATCGGTCCCTCGTTCTTGTGCGTACTGTGCCGATTTACTACAGCGGGCGCTCCGGTTCCGGATGCTCCGGGTCGGCGATGGTGCCGCGTGTGCAATTCTCCTCTTTTCAGGTGTCCGTCGTGCCATAAGCACACGTCCGGCACGACGCATCCGTTAGGCATTCAGTGCCATAGCTGTCATCGTGTCCACACCCACAACGGAATATAACAGGAGAAGGTGCGATGGGTGAAATCGTTCTTTCCGGAATCCGCGCCACAGGCAAGTTGCATCTCGGCAACTTTTTGGGCGCGGTGCAGAACTTCGTGAGGTTCCAGAACAGCGGCGAGCACCGGTGCTTCTACTTCGTTGCTGATCAGCACACACTCACCGAGCCGTATGATCCGGAAGATCTTCGGCAGTACTTGTTGGAGATGGTGAAGGATTACCTGGCCCTAGGGCTTGACCCGGAACGCTCCACACTGTATGTGCAGTCAAGCGTTCCGGAGATCACGGAGCTCACACTGTACTTGGGTATGCTGCAGCCGGTTGGTGAGCTGCTCAACATCCCGACGTACAAGGAACTCGTGCGCAAGCATCCGGACAACGTGAACCATGGGCTGCTTACGTACCCCGTGCTCATGGCCGCGGACATACTCGGGCCCAAGGCAACGCTGGTGCCTGTCGGAAGCGACCAGGTGCCGAACGTGGAACTCGCGCGCGATCTTGCCAAGCGGTTCAACAACCGTTTTGGCCACACCTTTGTCGTGCCCGAGATGATGCGGCAGATGGTGAAGGTTCCGGGGTTGGACGGAGGCAAGATGGGGAAGTCCGATGCGGACAACGCCATTGAGATCAAGATGCCCATCCCCGAAATTCGCCAGCGCTATCGCACCAAAGGAATCACGGACAAGGAGCGTACGACCATGGACAAGCCTGGCGATCCCTACAACCGGTGCATGTCCGTGTATCCGGTGCATGAGCTCGTGACACCGGGAGAGACGGACACGCGCGAGATCGCCAAGGCGTGCATGGCCGCAGAGATCGGGTGCGTTGCGTGCAAGGAGCGGCTCGTGGATAGCTTGGCAGCGATGCTGGAGCCTTTCCAGGCGCGCCGCGTTGAACTCGCGGGCAAGGACGACTACGTTCGCGAGGTTCTCCACGAGGGCGGCAAGGCCGCGCGCGTCATAATCGCGGAAACGGTCGCGGAAGTGCGCGACAAGATGGGGATCGTGCTGTACTAGGCAACTCACCGGTGGGCGGCCTTTCCAAAAGGAAGCCGCCCACCCAAACCACAAAGGAGCAATCAATGCTCGGAGTGCTTTCTGGTCGCCCGAACGAGGATTGGACGATCGCGACTGACGATTTGCCTGAACTGCCTGTGCTC
>JACOVK010000047.1 GCA_016177305.1 Parcubacteria group bacterium
GCAGGACGATATCCTCGTCGTGACTGCCGGCGGCCGCGTACTCAGCATCGTTGGGCTTGGTACGGATATCCGCAGTGCATTGGCGCGTACGTACCAGGGTGTGCGTTGCGGGCTGTTTGATGGGGCGTTCTACCGCCGCGACATCGGGCACCGCGCCTTGGAGCGGCTCGGTGTGGCCGCGGAGTAAGCGGCACTGTTGTTTGGAGAACGGGCGCTGGTCCTACGGGATCAGCGCCTCCATTTTTTTCTGCACAGCATCCGTGCTAAACCGTTCCGCGGCGAACTGTGCGGATTCGCGCCCCAGCTCGGCGAGCCACTCCGGCTTGCGCGCCAGGTTGATGAGGGCCTGGGAGAGCATGTCGCTGTTCGGGTCCTTAAGCAGGATGCCGTTTTTATGCTGAACCACGAATTCGCGATGCCCGGGTGCGTCATTGCCGATGATTGGCAATCCTCGCGCGAGCGCGTACATCAAAGAGAGGGAAGGGGGAGCGTTGTTGCTCCGCATAAACAGGAATAGGTCCCCGGAAGCAATCCAATCATACCCCCGCGCGGGCACGAGCTTGAGCGAGTCCTGGAGCCCGAGCTCCTGGGCGAGCCACTCAATGCGGTTCCGTTCTGCGATGGTTCCCCCGATGACCAACCTGATGTTTCTGAGGATATCATGGCTATCACGAATGGCGCGCATAACGATACCCAGGCCGTGCGCAATACTCGTTTCCCCGTCGCAGGCAATGGTAAAGGTTCGTTTATCTCTCATGGCGCCGGATTCACCTGGGTCGCACGGAGGGTAGATGAGCGCGAGTTTTTTGTCCGAAATTCCGGCTTTCAGGTACTGCGCTTCAATTGCCTGGTTCGGGGCGAGTATGGCATGGCTCAAGCCGCTCGCGAGCCTGATGAATAGTTTTGCCATAGTACCCCAGGTTTCGTGGCTGCCGAGCCAGAGCACGCGGAAGCGCGCCAGCCAAAAGAAGAGCGTGGCAAAAATCTGCGCACGCACGCCCGCGAGCAACACAGTTCTCGCCCTTGCTTTTTGCGGGATGCTTGCTTGCAGCGCGGCTGACCACGGGTCCTGCGTGCTACCGATGATTTGTATGTTCATATCCAACAAACGAGAATTGCGACCGCATCATCCAGATGGCCAGCGCATACACAGTACTGCCGGCGAGCGAGGCAACCAAGACGTTGAGGCCAGAGAGCGCGTATAGAATCACGCCCATTACCGCGCTTGCCGCGAGAGACGCAGCCAAGCCCCTCATAGAGAGTTTGAACCACGAAGCGCGCCACACCATGATTCCGGCTGCCAGGGCAATCAAAAACTCCGAGAGCACGGTTACGCCTGCCGCGGCATAGTAGGTGTAGGTTGGAATGTAGATGATGTACAGCGCCACCGCGAGAGCCGCCGCAAAGGCATAGTATTTTATCATCTGCTTTTGTTTGCCAATGGCAACCACGGCATGAGCAAACAGGCTGCCCAGAAAGATGAACCCCGCAGCCACAATCAGGATGCGCAGCACCCCTGCCGCAGGCTCGTAGCCTTGGCCCGCAATGAGCGCCATTATGGGTTCAGCAAGGATAAGGGTTCCAACCACCAAAGGCACGGTTACCAAAGCCAGCGCGTCCCAGGATTTTTGGATGGTGCCATTGAATCCTTTTGTGTCGTTCTGGCTGAACTGCCGCGAGAGCAGGGGAAGCACGAGCCCCATGAACAGGATGGGCACGGTTATCAGCACTTCCAGTATTTTGTACGCGGCCCCGTAGATGCCAACGTCTTGGTACGGCCTGGTCAAAGACAGGATGATGGCATCACCCTTAAAGTAAATGGTCGTGAATACCACAGACAAGGCAATGGGCCATGTTTTTGATATGATGCGTGCCCAGATGGCGCGGTCAACAACCAGTTTCAGTTTGATGGCGCGGGCAGTAAACCGCAAGAGCACCCAGAATTGGGCCAGAGAGCTCGCCGCAATGGTGAGCATGATTTCAATAAATGAGAATTTGAAGTAAATTGCAATTCCCGTGGTCAAAAGAAGCACCACTCGCCCCACAAGTTCCGCAAACGCCACTTTACCTGCCGCAAGTATCATCTGGAAGTAGCTCGCAAGCACCTGGAACAGGGAGTATGTAAAAAACAGGACCGATGAAATCAGAATCGCGTCTTTGACAGTTTGTTCATACGGGAACGCGAGCAGGATTACGGGGAGCAGGAGCACGAGCACTACGTTCACCAAGAGGCGCAAGGTGAAGATTGCGGAAATGGTCCTGCCAACGTCAGCGCCGGGCAGGGAAATATCCTGCGTGGTGGTCAGATTCAGCCCAAAATCAACGAACGTGCCGAACAAGAGGATAAAGGCGAGCACCGTGGTGTACCTGCCGTAGTCATCAACCGACAAATACCGCAAGAGCAGTGCCACAGTCAGCACGCCGAGCCCGGTTGAGAGCACCTTTCCGATTCCCAGGTACAGGGTGTTTTTTGCGATGCGCTGTTCAGTCAACATGGCTACACCATACCTAAATTCTTGACTTTTGTCTAAAGGTGTGCTATAC